>JBKJRE010000275.1:0-2973 GCA_046594775.1 Rhizobiaceae bacterium
GCATCTGCTGCTCGCCGCCGCTCATCCAGCCGGCAGGCTGCGCCCTGCGGTCCTTCAGGACCGGGAAATGCTCAAATACTTCGTCGCTCATGGCCTGGTCGTGCTGCAAGCCAGCGATCTTGAGGTTCTGCGCGACGGTGAGGTCGGCGAAGACGTTGTGCCCCTGCGCGACGAAGCCGACGCCGAGCATGACGTTCTGGTGGACGGCGCCGGGCTTCACCGCCTTGCCATCGATGCTGACGCCGCCCGCGGCATTTGGCACGCCGCCGACCGCGCAACGTAGCAGCGTGGTCTTTCCGGCCCCGTTGTGGCCGAAGATGCCGACCCGCTCCCCCTCCGCGACGACCAGCGAAATGTCGCGTAGCGCGGCAAAGCCGCCATAGTGGACATTCAATCCGGAGAATTCAAGCATCAGTTCTCCTTGCCGAAATAGAGTTCCGTCAACCGGCGGTCGCGGATGAGATCCTCGACCGTGCCTGACGCGATGAGCTGTCCGTTGAACATGAAGATGGCGCTGTCGCAGAGGTCGCGGATAAAGGAGATATTGTGCTCGACGACGCAGAGCCCCCGGCCCTTCTCGGCTTCCTCCCGCACGATGTTCTTCATCGTTTCGTAGGCGACGCCTTCGACGCCCGCCATCGGCTCGTCGAGGAGCATGCAGTCGCCCTCGTTCATCAGCGCGCGCGCCAGTCCGACAAGTTTCTGCTGGCCGAAGGGCAGGCTGGTGGGAATCTTCTCCGCCGTGTCGGCCAGCCGCACGCGCTCAAGCACATGCATGGCCCGCTCCTTAGCCTCGCGCCTTTCCGACGCCAGCGCCTGGGAACGAAAGATGGTTGCCGCCATGGATTCGCCGGGATAGGTCCGGGTGGAAATCAGGAGGTTGTCAAGCACGCTCATGGTCTTGAACAGGCGGATGTTCTGCCACGTCCGGGACAATCCGAGACGAGCGCGTTTGTGCACAGGCAGATCGTCGATCCGGACATCCCCGAGCGAAATGCTGCCGGAATCCGGCGCGATGACGCCCGCGATCAAGTTGAATAACGATGTCTTGCCGGCTCCGTTGGGGCCGATCAGTCCAAGGATCTGGCCGGCATGGATCGAAAGGCTGATATTGGACGCGACGACTATGCCGCCGAAGGCCTTGTGCAAACCATCGATGGTGAGGACCGAACTCATGCCTCGCCTGCCTTTCTGGCGAGCCCCGCCCCGGGCGGACGGCGCGACCCCCAGCCGGCGATCCCCTGCGGCCGCATGAAGATGAAGAACAGCACCAGCGAGGTGAAGATCAGTCCTTGGATCGGTCCCATCGTCGCCGACGGCAGGTCGAGGAAGGTAATCAGTTGCGGCAGGGCCGTCAGCACCAGCGCGCCGATGACCGGCCCCCATTTGGTCCCCGCGCCGCCTACGACGACCATCGTGAGCAGCGTGGCGGAATAGAAGATTCCAAACTGTTCGGGGGTGATGTAGAGGAAGTAGTGGGCGTAAAGGGCGCCTGCGAGCCCCGCCAGTCCGGAGCCGACGGCGAAGATGACGACCTTGATCGTCATCGCGTTTCGTCCGAGCGCGACAAAAGCCGTCTCGTCATCGCGCATGGCGCGGATGGCGCGTCCGTAGTCGCCGTCGACGATGACCTTCACACCGTAGAACACCAGGCAGGCCATCAGCAGCACGATCCCGCTGAAGATCAACCCTCGATCGTCCGCCTCGACCAGCGAGGGAATATTGGTGAGGCCGCCCGCCGCGCCGGTGAATTCCAGATTGTTGATAACCTGCAGGAGGCCGAGCTGAAAACCGATGCTGGCGATCATCAGATAGTCGCCGGAAACGCGCAGCGACGGAAGCGAAAGCGCGACGCTGGCAAGCCCGGACGCCGCCGCGCCCAGCGCGATGCAGATGACGATCGGAATCTCGGTGTGGATGGCCGTCAGCCCCGACGTATAGGCCCCGATGGCGAAGAAGATCGGATGCGCGACGCTGATCAGCCCGGCGTAGCCGAGGATGAGATTGAAGCCGATCGCCAAGATGATAGCGAGGCAGGCTAGAATCACGAGTGTGTAAACATAATCCATGGCCTCATTTCCTCTTTGCGTCGAGTGCTTCGGGGCTCGGCCGGATGGCGGTGCCCGGCGCCTCCTCTTCCGTCCCTTCGCCCGCCGCTCGGACCGCAATCCTGCGCTTGCCCGGGAAGTGGAAGCCCTCCGGAAAGAGGATAATGACGACGAAGATGAAAGCGTAGATGAGGAACGCCTGCCACTTCGAAGGGATGACCAGCGTGCTGAAGACCTGAATGAGGCCGAGGGCCACGGCAGCGGCGGCGGCCCCGAACACGCTGCCGATCCCTCCGAGGATCGTGGCGATCACGGCGAACACCATCAGATGGAGCGGCGTATTTGGCAACGGCGCGGCCTTGGTGCCATAGAGGTACATGCCGAGGGTCGCCAGGACCGCAGCGATGGCGATAGCGACCATGAACGCACGCGTCTTGCTGACGCCGTAGAGTTCGGCCAGTTCGTCGTTTCCGGCGACCGCGATCAGAAACTGTCCTTCGCGGCTGAACCGCATGAACCACCAGAGCGCGGCGATGACACAGGCGGTCAAGCCAAGCGCAATCAGGTCCCAGTTGCTGACGACCACCTCGCCAACGAGGTGAACCGGCGAGATTATCGTCGGGAACAGGCTCACCGGCTCGGTGCCGAACATCAGGCTGACGAGGTAGGCGATGAACTCCGAAACGACCAGAGTGAAGATGAAATAGGTGAGCTTAGCGGAATTGCGCTGACGTAGGACCTGGAAGCCGAAACGCTCGAGCGCCACCGCGAATATCACGCAGATCGAACATCCGAGCAGCACGCCGATGACGGTCGGCACGCCCGCCCGCAACGAGACATACATCGTGAAGAAGCCGACGCTCATCATTCCGGCCTGGGCGAAATTCCAGACCTGATTGACCTTGACCACGATGGCGAACGCCAT
>JBKJRE010000333.1:0-11353 GCA_046594775.1 Rhizobiaceae bacterium
GGTGGCCTTGCCGATACCATCATCGATGCCAATGAAGCAGCCCTTGCCGCAAAAGTTGCGACCGGCTTCCAATTCTCGCCCGTTTCTGCTGCCAGCTTGCGCCAGGCGCTGCGGCGCGCATTTACCGCCTACCGGCAACCGAAAGTCTGGGCTCGTCTCCAGGCTCAGGGTATGAAATCAGACGTATCCTGGGATATGAGTGCGCATCGTTATGCCGACCTCTATTCCAGTCTTCTTGCGAAAGGCTAAGACCATGATCAGAACCGTTCAGACCACGCCCTATTTGGACCAGAAGCCCGGAACCTCAGGCCTGCGCAAGAAGGTGCCGGTCTTCCAGCAGAAGAACTATGCCGAGAACTTCATCCAGTCGGTGTTCGACTCGCTGGAAGGCTTTGCCGGCAAGACGCTGGTGATCGGCGGCGACGGGCGCTACTTCAACCGCGAGGTGATCCAGATCGCTATCCGCATGGCCGCCGCCAACGGATTCGGCCGCGTCATTGTCGGGCAGGGCGGCATATTGTCGACGCCGGCCGCCTCGCATCTTATCCGCAAGCGCAAGGCCTTTGGCGGGATCATCCTGTCGGCAAGCCACAACCCGGGCGGGCCGAAGGAGGATTTCGGCATCAAGTACAATGCCGAGAATGGCGGCCCGGCGCCCGAAAAACTGACCGACGCGATCTTCGAGCGGACCAAGAAGATAAGTCGCTACAAGATCGCCGATTTTGATCCCATAGACATCGATACGATTGCCATAACCTCGGCGGGTGGCATGACGGTCGAGGTGGTCGACCCGGTAACCGACTATGCCGAACTGATGGAGAGCCTGTTCGACTTCGATGCCATCCGGAAAATGTTTGCCGGCGGCTTTCGCATGCGCTTCGACGCCATGCACGCGGTGACCGGTCCCTATGCCAAGGAGATTCTCGAAAACCGGCTTGGCGCGCCGGACGGCACATCGCGCAATTTCGTTCCGCTGCCGGATTTCGGCGGTCACCATCCCGATCCGAACCTGGTTCACGCCAAGCATCTCTACGACGAGATGATGGGGCCGAACGCGCCCGATTTCGGCGCCGCCTCCGACGGCGACGGCGACCGCAACCTGGTCATCGGCAAGGGCATCTTCATCACGCCGTCGGATTCGCTTGCGATGCTCGCCGCCAACGCGCATCTGGCGCCGGGCTACAAGGATGGCCTGAAGGGTATTGCACGCTCGATGCCGACCAGCGGCGCCGCCGACCGGGTGGCCGAGAAGATGGGGGTCGGCATGTACGAGACGCCGACCGGCTGGAAATTCTTCGGCAACCTTCTCGACGCGGGCATGGCGACGATCTGCGGCGAGGAAAGTGCGGGAACCGGCTCCGACCACGTGCGCGAAAAGGACGGGCTGTGGGCCGTGCTGCTCTGGCTGAACATCCTGGCGGCGCGCGGCGAGAGCGCCAGGGAGATAGCGTCGAAGCACTGGGCGACCTACGGCCGCAACTATTATTCGCGCCACGACTACGAGGAGGTCGAGGCCGACCGCGCCAACGCCCTGGTCGCCGAACTTCGCGCCAGGCTCGGCTCGCTGCCGGGCAGCAGCGTGCGCGGCATGAAAATCGCCGCCGCTGATGACTTCGCCTACCACGACCCCGTCGATGGCTCGGTGAGCGAGCATCAGGGTATCCGCATCCTGTTCGAGGGCGGCTCGCGCGTCGTGATCAGGCTTTCGGGCACCGGCACCTCGGGCGCGACGCTGAGGCTCTATGTCGAGCGCTACGAGCCCGATCCGGCCCGGCACGACATCGACACTCAGGAGGCGCTTGCCGATCTGATCGCGGCGGCCGACGACATCGCCGGCATCCACAGCCACACCGGGCGCGCCGCGCCAAGCGTCATCACCTGATGCCGCCGAGGCGATCGCCGGACGGTCACGCGCCACGGTTTGGCGCGCGGGTCGGCAAGGACGGCATTCGCTTTGCCGTATGGTCCAGCGCCGCCGAACGGATCTGGGTGTCGCTGTTCGACACGACCGGAAGCCACGAGGTTGAACGGCTGGAACTGTCGCGCGAGGGCGACGTCACATTTGCAAGGCATGTGCCCGGACTGCAGGCCGGCGCCCGCTACGGTTACCGCACCGACGGGCCCTATGATCCACAGCGCGGGCTGTGGTTCGATCCGCAAAAGCTGCTTGTCGATCCCTATGCGATCGAGATCGACCGGCCCTTCGCCTACAGCCCCGAATTGTCGCGGCCGCGCGGCGAGGGTGGCGATACCGGTTCGCTCGTACCGAAGGCAATCGCGCTTGCCAAGCCCAGGCCCGTGCCCGTCGCGCCACCCTTGTTCAAGCCCGGCGGCTTCATCTACGAACTGCCGGTGCGGGCGTTTTCGATGCGACATCCGGATGTTCCGAAACAGCTGAGGGGAACGATCGGCGCAATCGCGCACCCGGCGGTCGTCAGGCACCTGCAAAAGCTCGGCGTTTCGGCTGTCGAACTGATGCCGGTGACGGCCTGGATCGACGAACGTCATTTGCCGCCGCTCGGGCTGACCAATGGCTGGGGCTATAATCCGGTCGCGCTGATGGCGCTTGACCCGCGCCTCGCGCCGGGCGGCGTCGCCGAACTGCGCAAGACGGTGGCTGCCCTGCGCGAGGCCGGTATCGGCACCATCCTCGACCTCGTCTTCAACCATACCGGCGAAAGCGATACGCAAGGCCCGACGCTGTCGATGCGCGGTCTCGACAATCTGGCCTATTACCGCCACCACCACGACAATCCGGCACATCTGGTCAACGACACCTGCACCGGAAACACGCTGGCCTCCGACCACCCGGTCGTGCAGGAACTGGTGCTTGACGCGCTCCGGCATTTCGTCGTCAACACCGGCGTCGATGGATTCCGTTTCGATCTCGCGCCAGTCCTCGGCCGCACCGGGCACGGTTTTGATCGCAAGGCCGCCTTGCTCAATTCAATGCACAAGGACCCGGTGCTGAAGGAGCGGGTGATGATCGCCGAGCCCTGGGATGTCGGGCCCGGAGGCTACCAGCTTGGAAACTTTCCCTCGCAGTTCGAGGAGTGGAACGACAAGTATCGCGATGATGTGAGACGCTTCTGGCGCGGCGATCACGGCATGATCGGGGCGCTCGCGACGCGGCTGGCGGGCTCGTCGGACGCCTTTGGTCATGATGGCTCCGCACGAACGCGCAGCGTCAATTTCGTGGCCGCGCATGATGGCGCCACGCTCGCCGATCTGCTGCGCTACGAGCGCAAGCACAATGAGGCGAATGGCGAGCGAAACCGCGACGGCCACAATGAGAACCTCGCCTGGAACAATGGCGTTGAAGGCGAGACCGATGACCCTGGCATTGCCGGGCAGCGCCGGAGCGATGCGCGAGCGTTGCTGGCCACGCTGTTTGCCTCGCGCGGCACGATCATGCTGACCGCAGGTGACGAGTTCGGCCGCACGCAGCGCGGTAACAACAATGCCTATGCCCAGGACAACGATATTACCTGGCTCGACTGGCCCGGACGCGACGTCGACCTGGAGGATTTTGTCGCCGCGCTCTCTGCCATGCGCCGAAAGACGCCTTCGCTTGCCGATACGGGCTTCCTGTCCGGCGAATTGTTGCCGGCTGCGGGTGTGGCCGACGTGGCCTGGCTGAACCCGTCGGGTAAGCCGATGACAGTAGCGCTTTGGGAGGACCCGGAGACACGGAAGATCGCCATGGTGCTCGGCGTCGAAGGCGCCGAGGCGAAGCGCTTTGCCGTGATGATCAACGGAGACCGCGGGGCGGTCGCCTTTTCCCTGCCGGAACGCGCCGGCCATGCCTGGCAGCGGTTGGATGCCCAATCGCAGGGCTGGCTCGTGGCGGGACGCAGCATCGCCTTCGCCGTCGAGAGAATGGCGGCATACGCGACGGAGACAAACTGATGGGCGACGCCACGCCGGACAGCGAATGGTGGCGCGGCTGCTCCATCTATCAGGTCTACCCGCGATCGTTCCAGGATACGACAGGTCTCGGAACAGGCGATCTGAAGGGCGTGACGCGCCGCGTCGGTCACATAGCGTCCCTGGGCGTCGATGCGATCTGGCTTTCCCCCTTCTTCAGGTCGCCGATGGCCGACATGGGATACGACGTTTCGGACTACCGCGCCGTTGATCCGATATTCGGCACCATGGATGATTTCGACGATCTGGTGGCCGAAATCCACAGGCATGGGCTCAAGCTCATCATCGACCAGGTCATATCGCACTCCTCGGACAAGCATCCGTGGTTCGCGGAATCGCGATCGGGTCGCAAACACGCGAAGGCCGACTGGTATGTCTGGGCCGATCCCAAGCCGGACGGGACAGCGCCGAACAATTGGCTCTCGGTCTTTGGCGGGCCGGCATGGGAATGGGAATCCACCCGCCGGCAATATTATCTGCACAACTTCCTCCCTTCGCAGCCCGATCTGAATTTCCACAATGCCGACGTTCAGGACGAGCTTCTGGACGCCATGCGCTTCTGGCTCGATCGCGGCGTTGACGGCTTCCGTCTCGATACCGTCAATTACTACGTCCACGATCGCTGGCTGCGCGACAATCCACCGCTCGCAGAAAGCGTGGCAGGCACGATCGACGAAACCAATCCCTACCTTTTCCAGTCGCATCTCTTCGACAAGACGCAGCCCGAAACGATCGAGTTCCTAAAGCGGTTTCGCGCGCTGCTCGACGAGTATCCGGCGCGCGGCTCGGTCGGCGAAGTCGGCGACGAGACGAGGTCGTTGCAGACGGTGGCGGCCTATACCGGCGGCGGAGACAAGCTGCATATGTGCTACACGTTCGACCTTCTCGGATCGCAGTTTTCCCCCGCCCATGTGCGCGGCTGCGTCGAGGCCTTCGAAAGCACGGTCCGGGATGGCTGGGTCTGCTGGGCCTTCTCCAATCACGATGTGGTGCGCCACGTCTCGCGCTGGACAAGGCCGGGCGGTGACACCGACGCCGTGGCGAGATTTTCAATTGCGCTGCTTGCAAGCCTGCGGGGCTCCATCTGCCTCTACCAGGGCGAGGAACTCGGACTGGCCGAGGCCGACATCGCCTTCGAGGATCTGCGCGACCCCTACGGCATCCGGTTCTGGCCGGGCTTCAAGGGCAGGGACGGTTGCCGCACGCCGATGGTGTGGGAGGCTCAGTCGGAACATGCCGGCTTTTCTGCTGCACGGCCATGGCTTCCCGTTCCTGAAATCCACCGGGTCCGCTCCGTGGATGTGCAGGAAACGGACGCCCATTCGGTGCTGTCCTGCTATCGCGCCATGCTGTCGTTGCGAAGGAAGCACGAAGCCCTTGTACACGGGTCGATCAGCTTTCTCGATACACCGGAAAGCTTGCTGTCATTCAGACGCGAAACGGCCGGCGAGAAACTGCTTTGCATTTTCAATTTTGGCGACGAAACGGAGACCTGGCTGGCACCGGTCGATGCCGGCAGCCTCCAGAGCATTCTGTCTGACGGAAATTCCCGTATCGATGACGGCTCGGTGGTACTTCCCCCGCTGGCTGCATTCATAGCCCGAATTGCCTGAACGCCGCGATGCGGTCTCGTCCCTCCGCCAATCCGGGCGGCAAATGTCGGGCGGCACTTGGCAGGGTAAATTCCTTCGCGGGTACCGGCTTTCGAGGGGTTGGAAGGTTCAGACGTGGGCGTAAGCAGCAGGCTTGTTGAAATCGCAAAGGCACATGTTAGTGTCGATGAAGGACTGGCATAACATGGAGATGTCAGCGACATTTTTTTGAGACCGTAAACTTGGCCGTTGGGGCTTTGAACGCTGCTGCGGTGGGTTCTGAACGGATCCACCAGAATGGGAGTAATTGAAATGCTGAACAGGCTGCTCAGGGCGACAGTGTTCGCCTCCAGTCTACTGCTGGCAGGCGGTGCGTTTCTTGCGCCGGCTCTATCGGAGACCATTTATAATCGCGGCAATTCGGCCGATCCGGAATCGCTCGATCCGCACAAGACCTCGACCGTCTATGAAGCTCATATCCTGCGCGACCTGTTCCTCGGCCTCGTGACCGAGGACCTGAATGCCGAAACCATTCCGGGCGCCGCAGGGAGCTGGACCGTCTCCGACGACGGGCTCGTCTACACGTTCAAGCTGCGTGACGGCGCCGTCTGGTCGGATGGAAGTCCGGTCACCGCCGACGATTTCGTCTATTCGTTCCAGCGCCTGCAGGACCCGGCGACGGCTGCCGAATATGCGTCGATGCTCTATGTCGTCAAGAATGGCGAGGAAGTGAATACCGGCAAGATGAAGCCGGAAGAACTGGCTGTCCGCGCCGTGGACGCCAACACGTTCGAGGTGACGCTGAAGTCGCCGACGCCCTATTTCATCGAGATGTTGACCCACCAGGCGGCCTATCCGGTGAACCGCAAGGCCATCGAGAGTATGGGCGCCGACTGGATCAAGGCCGGCAACCTCGTCTCGAACGGCGCCTACACGCTTGCCGAATTCGTGCCCAACGACCACATCAAGCTGGTCAAGAACCCGAAATTCTACGACGCCGACAACGTCGAGATCGACGTCGTCAATTACTTCCCGACAGAGGACCGCTCGACCGCCGTCAAGCGCTTCGAGGCCGGCGAACTCGACAGCAACGATGACATTCCGACCGAACAACTCGCCGACCTGAAGGCGAAATTCGGCGACCAGTTGCGCATCGGGCCTTATCTCGGCACCTACTACTACGCGATCAAGACGGACAAGGCGCCGTGGGACAATGTCGAACTGCGCAACGCCATCTCCATGGCCATCGACCGCGATTTCATTGCCGAGAAGGTGTGGCAGAATTCAATGTTGCCCGGCTATTCGATGGTGCCTCCTGGCATCACCGGCTACAAGTCAGCCTTGGCGTCCTTTGCCGACATGTCGCAGATCGATCGCGAGGACAAGGCCAAGGAAATCCTCGAGAAGCTCGGCTACACGCCCGAAAATCCGCTGAAAATGGAGATCCGCTACAACACGTCGGAAAATCACAAGAACACCGCTGTCGCCATCCAGGAGCAGCTGAAGCCGCTTGGCGTCGAGGTGACCCTGCTCAACACGGACACCAAGACCCACTACGGCTTCCTTGAGCAGAAGGGCGATTTCGACGTCGCCCGCGCCGGCTGGATCGCCGATTACAAGGATCCCGAGACCTTCCTCGGCATCTCGGTCGCGGCGAGCGGCAACAACTACTCCGACTTCAACAATCCGAAATTCGAGGATCTGATGAAGCAGGCGGCAGCCGCCGGCGGCAAGCCGGAGGAGCGCATGAAGCTTCTGTCCGAGGCCGAGCGCGTGCTGGTCGACGAGGTCGGAAACATGCCGCTGCTCTACTACAGCTACAAAAACCTTGTCTCCTCGAAGATTCATGGCTTCGACGAGAACGTCATGGACCGTCATCCGACGCGTTTCATGAGCAAGGACTGATCCCGCTAAGGCCCGCCGCTTCCACATGATCGGGAGGCGGCGGTCAGCCGGACAGGAATGTGCAAACCATGCTGATCTACGTGTTCAGGCGGCTTCTGACAGCCATTCCGACGCTTTTCGTCATCGTTACGCTTGCCTTTTTTCTCATCCGTATAGCGCCGGGCGGACCGTTCAACCAGGAACGCGGCCTCAGCCCGGAAATCAAGGCCAATCTTGAAGCCCAGTTCGGCCTGAACGATCCAATCTGGCTGCAATATCTCCACTATCTTGGAAACCTGCTGCACGGCGATTTCGGCCCGAGCTACAATCTCCCGGACTTCACGGTCGGCGAGCTTTTCGCAAACGGCCTGCCAATCTCGATCCAGCTCGGCGCGTCGGCGCTGACGCTCGCGCTGCTGGTCGGGGGCACGCTCGGCATCATCGCCGCTCTCAACCAGAACAAGGCCGGCGACTATGCGGTGATCGCCACGGCAACCGCCGGCAGCACGATCCCAAGCTTCGTCATCGCACCGGTGATCCAGCTACTGTTCGGCCTGACCTGGAACCTGCTGCCGATCGGCGGCTGGAACGATGGCGCGCTGCTCAACAAGATCGGGCCTGTCCTGACGCTTTCGCTGCCTCAGATCGCCATCGTGGCTCGCCTGATGCGCGGCTCGATGATCGAGGCGCTGCGCGCCCACCATATCCGCACCGCGCGCGCGCTCGGCCTGTCGCGCTGGTCCGTCGTGGTCAAGCACGCCCTGCGCGGCGCCGTGCTGCCGATCATTTCCTATGCCGGCCCGGCTGCCGCGGCTCTTTTGACCGGCTCCATCATCGTCGAAACGATCTTCGCCATCCCCGGCGTCGGCCGATATTTCGTCGATGCAGCGCTCAACCGCGACTATACGCTGGTGATGGGCACGGTGGTCGTCATTGCCGTCTTCACCATCCTGTTCAACCTGATCGTCGACATCCTCTACGCAGTGGTCGACCCGAGGGTGCGCTATGACTGATGCGGTCATTTCGGCGCCCGTCGAGGGACGCTCCTTCTGGGGCGACGCCTGGACCCGGCTGAAGGCCAACAAGGCGGCGATGGTCAGCCTGTGCTACATGATATTCGTTACGGTGCTGTGCGTCGTCGGGCCATATTTCGTGCCGCATCTCTACACCACGATCTATCCCGACTACGTGCGCACGCCGCCGAGCTTCTCCGCCTATCCGAAAGCCGACATGGTCGAGACGGCACTCGGCGACGCGGTCAGGCGCATGCGCGTCGACCTGAAATCCTGGGAACAGCAGGGCGACCGGATCCTTGTGACGGTGACCGCGTCGAAACAGCTCGATGAACGCAACATCCGCTACCTCGACCGGTCCGACACGTTCGACGACGGGCGCGTGGAAAGCGTCGCCGACAATGGACTGAGCATGGTCATGAGCGCCGGGATCAAGCAGCAATATTTTCTCTTCGGCACCGACAATACCGGGCGCGACCTGTTGTCCCGGACGCTGATGGCCGGGCGCATATCGCTCGCCATCGGCCTGCTTGCCGGCGTCGTGGCGGTGGTGATCGGCGTGGTTTACGGCGCGACATCCGGCTTTCTTGGCGGCAAGACTGACGAGGTGATGATGCGCATCGTCGACGTGCTCTATTCGCTGCCCTTCATCTTCTTCGTCATCATGCTGGTGGTGTTCTTCGGGCGCAACTTCGTGCTGATGTTTCTCGCCGTCGGTGCGGTGCTTTGGCTCGACATGGCGCGCATCGTGCGCGGCCAGGCGCTGTCGATCAGGCGTCAGGAATATGTCCAGGCCGCCGAGGCGCTGGGCGTCACGCGGCGCGGCATCCTGCAGCGCCACATCGTGCCCAATCTGCTCGGCGTCGTCGTCATCTACATGACGCTGCTGGTGCCGCAGGTGATCATCCTCGAAAGCTTCCTGTCGTTCCTCGGCCTCGGCGTGCAGGAGCCGATGACCAGCTGGGGCGTGCTGATCTCAGCCGGGGCCAAGAACATCGGCTCGGCCAACTGGCTGCTGCTGTTCCCGGCCTTCTTCCTCGTCTCGACGCTGTTTGCGCTGAACTTTGTTGGCGACGGCCTGCGCGACGCGCTCGACCCGAGGGACCGCTGAGATGGCCGGCGAAACCATTCTCACCGTCAGGGACCTGCATGTCTGCTTCGATACGCTGGACGGCACGGTGGATGCGGTGAAGGGCGTCAGCCTGCATGTCGACGCCGGCGAGACCGTCGCCATTGTCGGCGAGTCCGGCTCGGGCAAGAGCCAGACGATGATGGCGGCGATGCGCCTGCTGGCCTCGAACGGCAGGGCGCGCGGGCAGGTCGACTACCGCGGGCGCAACCTGCTCGAACTCTCCCGGTCCGAGATGAACGGCATTCGCGGCAGCAAGATCACCATGATCTTCCAGGAGCCGATGACGTCGCTCGATCCGCTCTACACCATCGGCAACCAGCTGATCGAGCCGATCAGGCGGCATCGCAAGCTGTCGCACGCCGAAGCCCGCACGGAGGCGCTGAGGCTGCTCGAACTGGTCAGGATTCCTGAACCCGAACGGCGCATGAAATCCTATCCCTACGAGATGTCGGGCGGGCAGCGGCAGCGCGTCATGATCGCCATGGCATTGGCCAACGATCCCGACATACTGATTGCCGACGAGCCGACGACGGCGCTAGACGTGACGGTTCAGGCACAGATATTGACGCTGCTCGCCGAGTTGCAGCGCACGCTGGGCATGGCGATCGTCTTCATCACCCACGATCTCGGCATCGTTCGCCGGCTGGCGGACCGCGTCTATGTGATGCGCGACGGCGAGATCGTCGAGGAGGGCGCGACCGCCGCGCTGTTTTCCGCGCCCCGGCACGACTACACCAAAATGCTGCTGGAGGCCGAGCCGACCGGCCGGAAGGCCGCACCATCGCGATCCGCGCCGGTGCTGCTGGAGGGCAGGGATGTCGAGGTGACCTTCAGGATCGGCGGTGGCTTTCTGCAGGGGCAGCCGATGCTGCTGCGCGCCGTCAACCACATTTCGCTCGCGCTGAAGAAGGGCCAGACCATCGGCGTGGTCGGCGAGTCCGGCTCGGGCAAGTCGACGCTCGGCCGCGCGCTGCTGCGGCTGCTGCCGAGCAAGGGCGTCATCGGCTTCGACGGGCGCGACATAGCGCCCCTCGACCGCGAGGCGATGCGGCCGCTGCGCCGCGAGTTGCAGTTGGTGTTTCAGGACCCGTTCGGATCGCTGTCGCCGCGCATGACCATCGGCCAGGTCATCACCGAGGGCCTGCTGGTGCACGAGCCCTCGCTCTCCCATGCCGAACGCGATGCCCGCGCAGTGGAGGCGCTGCGCGAGGTCGGCCTCGACCCGGCGATGCGCAACCGCTACGCGCATGAATTCTCCGGTGGCCAGCGGCAACGCATAGCCATTGCCCGCGCGATCATTTTGAAGCCGAAGATCGTCGTGCTCGACGAGCCGACCTCCGCGCTCGACCGCTCGGTGCAGAAGCAGATCGTCGACCTGTTGCGCGACCTGCAGGCGGCGCATGATCTGTCCTACCTGTTCATCAGCCACGATCTCGCCGTTGTGCGGGCGATGGCCGACTACATCATCGTGATGAAACAGGGAAAAATCGTCGAGGAGGGGCCGACCGAGGCGATCTTCGACCGGCCGCGCGAGACTTACACGCAGGAACTGATGGCGGCAGCGCTCGACCAGACCAGGTTCAGGCTGATCGCGTGAGGCGCTTGTTGTCTTTGCAGAGCGAAATTGCGGGATTTTCTGGTCGGAGTGGCAGGATTTGAACCTGCGACCCCGTCGTCCCGAACGACGAAGTTTGCCAGAAGAAGCCCGCATTTCCGGGCTTTTGTGTTGTCGTCTGTTCCAGAAATCCCTGTTTGTTCACTATCGATTCCCGAGTTTCAGGTAGGTTTCAGGTAGGTTAGGGTAG
>JBKJRE010000432.1:0-3503 GCA_046594775.1 Rhizobiaceae bacterium
CTCGCACCCGACCCCGCTGCCGGTTGGAGGATGCCGCCGCCGGGGACCTTTCTTTTCGAGGACAACAAGTACAAGTTGCACGCATGTTGCCACGGTACCCATGCGATGATCGAAGCATTGGTCGATGCCGAGAAACTCAAGGGTTATGGCCTGGGTGATATTGCCGCCTTGAAGCTGCGAACCAATCCACGATGGCTGAGCGTCTGCGATCTCAGATCCCCGCGAACCGGCCTGGAAGTCAAATTCAGTTATGGATGGCTGGCTGGAATGGCCATCCGGGGGGATTCCACCGGCGATGACAGGATCTATTCGGATTCTCTTGCGGACGATGCCGACCTCCGCGCGTTTTCCGCGAAGGTCGAGGTTACGGGAGACGAGTCGCTATCCGATCTGCAGGCTGTCGGGGTCGTTACCCTGAACAACGGCATCAAGATCACAGTCACTCATGATCTCGCCACCCGCCTTCCTGAAAGCGTGCTGGTAGAGAAGTTGCGTGCCAAGGCCGTAGCGGTGATCGGCGAGGCGGGGGAAACCCTCTGGAACAGCCTTGCCGACATTCAAGGAAAGAGCGCCCGCGATCTCGGGAACCGCCTCCGACGGCGATCGTAGCAAGCCTCTTTCGGTCTTTCACAGCAAGGCATGCGTCGCCGTCATCGAGATAATGCCGTCCAGGCATTGGATCTCGGAGGCTTTTCAAACTTCCGGGGTCAGGCGCGACTTCCACGCTCCTCGGGCGATTGATCCATTTAGCCGTGATTGTGAACAATAGTCTTGATGGTCGAGAATTCGTGCAGCGCGGCAAGCCCCTTTTCCCGGCCGTGGCCGGACTTGCGGATTCCGCCGAAAGGCAACTCTATGCCGCCGCCAGCGCCATAGCCGTTGATGAAGACCTGGCCGCATCGCATGGCTTTCGCCACTCTCTGCTGGCGGTCGCCATCGCGGGTCCACACACCGGCAGCCAGTCCAAACTCTGTGTCATTGGCGATCCGGATCGCCTCCGCTTCGTTGTCGAAGGGAATGGCCGCAAGCACGGGACCAAAGACTTCCTGTTGTCCCAGGTCCGAGTGCGGATCGCACGGACCGAACAGCGCGGGTGCAACGTAGTAACCACCATCCGGGGCATTTTCCGCCACCTTTCCTCGTGCGATAAGCGGCGAATCTATGCCTGAGATGAATGCAAGTACGCGATCACGCTGGCGGGCGGAGATCAGTGGGCCGAGATCACGGTCCTCTTCTGACGCGGCCGCCGTCAGGGTCTCGAAGCGCGCGGCGAGGCGGTCTATAACTTCGTCCCAGATAGAGCGCTGGATAAGTGCACGGCTGCCCGCCGAGCAGGTCTGGCCACCGTTCTGAACAATCGCGCCGGTCAGTACGGGGAGCACCCGGTCGAGGTCGGCATCCTCGAAAACGATCTGTGGCGATTTTCCGCCCAGTTCAAGGGTGCAACCAATGAAGTTTCGCGCGGCGTTTGTCTGGATCGCAATGCCGACCTCTGGCGAACCCGTGAACGAAATGAAGTCGATGCCCGGATGCTCGGAAAGAGCCGCTCCGGCTATGTGGCCTTCACCAGTAACGATATTTATCGCGCCATCAGGCATTTCCGCTTCCTGTGCAAGCGCCGCGATCTTTAGTACGCTGAGACACGCCTCCTCGGCCGGCTTCATCACTGTTGCGTTTCCCATTGCCAGTGCCGGCGCAAGTGTCCGGCCAAACATCTGGGCAGGATAGTTCCAGGGGATGATGTGGCCTGTGACGCCGTACGGTTCGCGTACAACCTTCACATCATAACCGGCCATGAAGGGTATGTGCTCGCCGTGAACCTTGTCTGCGGCAGCGCCGTAGAATTCAAAGTAGCGCGCAGCTGCCACCATGTCTGCGCGAGCCTGAGCAATTGGTTTTCCCGTATCGAGACTTTCGATCCGGGCAAGGTCCTCCGCGTCGCGCTCAATGAGGCTTGCGATCCTTGTCAGAATGCGGCCTCGCTGGACCGCAGTCGTTTGCCCCCATGCACCATGCTCGAAAGCATGTCGCGCTGCGGCCACCGCCGCATCAATGTCCGCGCGGTCGCTCGCCGCGATACGGGAAAAAATCCTTCCATCCGAAGGAGACGTCACGTCGAGCGTTTTGCCGGACTGTGCTGGAACCCATTCGCCGCCGATCAGGTTGGATGGAGCTGGAAGCCGGAGTTCCGATCTGTTCATGGCGCTTGGTTTCCCGTCGTCTGGCGAGACATGCCGCGACGCAATCGGCCGCCGCAACCCGGTTTGCAGTTCAGCAAGAGTATATTCAGGTGGCGCATACACATCCAATAACTGGAACGCGTAGCGGGTATAGGGCTAATCTATTGCTCCAGCCGGCAAATGGGCCTGCCAGATCCCCCGCTTCACCAGGTCTGAGACGACGGCGCGGCACGTCTCTTCTGTACGGCGGCAGGCCAGCGTCACTCCGGCGTTTGCCGAGCGCACCAGGTAGACGTTGCGCCTGAGGTTTGGATTTGCGATCGGGCTCCCAACGAGGGTGCCGGCCATGACAAGATCGTGCACGGCGGCAGGTGAAAGCACCGTGTAACCGCTGCTGCGCGCCACCAGCGCCTTGATCTGTGTGAGCGAGTCCATTTCAATACGAACGTTTGCTGCCAGCCCTTCCAGCTGGGCGGCCCTGTCTATGAAGTTGCGCAAACCGTGCCTCTGGGAGGGGAGGACAAGGTCTGTCTTGAGGACCGCTCGCAGATCGACGGGCTCAAGGGGAGGCGTGTCAAAGGGCCAGTCGTCGTGGGACGAGTAAAACCAGAGGTCCTCGGTAAGCAGGAGGCTCTGGACACAATCGCCGATGTTGCTGCTATCGTAGAGTAAAGCGAGATCGAGATCCCCCCTTGTTACCCATTCGCGCAAGTGGCCCGACATAGCTTCGATCGCACCGAACTTGACCTTCGGCATCTCGATACGGATTGTTTCGGCCATCGGGATCGATAGCGCCATCGATATGGAGGGCGTCATTCCGAACTGGACACGCCCGGAAGGTTCGGTGCCGATATTGATAATGTCCTCGCGGGCGGTCTGGATGTAGTCCTCAATCCGGCATGCGTGATGATAGAGACGCTCACCAGCTTCCGTGGCAGAAATACCTCGCGCCGTGCGGATGAGGAGTTCGATGCCCAACGCTTCTTCGAGGTTGCGAACCAATTGAGACAGGGATG
This sequence comes from Rhizobiaceae bacterium, assembly GCA_046594775.1. Lineage (GTDB taxonomy): Bacteria > Pseudomonadota > Alphaproteobacteria > Rhizobiales > Rhizobiaceae > CAMYMG01. The sequence continues at coordinate 3,197 of JBKJRE010000432.1, forward strand.
GCTGGGCGATGCCGAGATTGCGGGCCGCGCCACTCATCGAACCGCTTTCCACGATTTCGCGGAAGTACCTCAGTTGGCGAGAATCCAAGAACTTTTCCCTGTTGATAATTATGCCGAGCTTCCGACCAATAATACTGTTTCGGCATCGATGCCATTGCATTGATGGCCGCCCGTTTTCAACGGGACCACGGTTTCAGCGGGCAGCCCGTATCAAGCATGCCGCGGGTGCGCTTGGTGCGGAGCGCGTCCACCATAGCCCGGCATTATCTTTGCTAGAGCGTCGGGCGGATTTTTTGAATCCGCCGAT
>JBKJRE010000525.1:0-9045 GCA_046594775.1 Rhizobiaceae bacterium
GCATCTGCGTCGGCATGCAGCTGATGTCGGGCCGTGGACTGGAGAAGACGATCACAAAAGGCTTTGGCTGGATCGCCGGAGACGTCAAGGAAATCAAACCGTCAGATCCGGCGCTGAAGATCCCGCAGATCGGCTGGAACACGATTCACGTGAAACAGCCGCATCCGCTGTTCGGCGGCATCCCGACAGGTGAAGCCGGCCTGCACGCCTATTTCGTGCATTCCTACCATCTCGACGCGACCGATCCGGCGCAGGTTCTGGCGACCACCGACTATGGTGGCGCGGTGATGGCGGCCGTCGGTCATGACAACCTGGCGGGTACGCAGTTCCATCCCGAAAAGAGCCAGGCGCTGGGCCTTGCGCTGATCGCCAATTTCCTGCGATGGAAGCCATGATCCTTTTCCCCGCCATCGATCTCAAGGACGGCCAGTGCGTGCGCCTGAAGCTCGGCGATATGGCGACCGCGACGGTCTACAATGAGAACCCCGCCGCGCAGGCCATGGCCTTCGAGAGCCAGGGTTTCGAATGGCTGCATGTCGTCGATCTCAACGGCGCTTTCGAGGGAAAGAGCGTCAACAGCGCGGCGGTCGGCGCCATCCTGCAGGCAACGAAAAATCCGGTGCAACTCGGCGGAGGCATCCGCACGCTGGCGCAGGTCGAGGACTGGCTCGATCGCGGTCTGGCCCGCGTCATCCTGGGCACCGTGGCTGTGCGCGATCCCGATCTGGTGACGAAGGCCTGCAAGCTGTTTCCCGGAAAAATCGCTGTCGGCATCGACGCCAAGGGCGGCAAGGTGGCGGTCGAGGGCTGGGCCGAGGCGTCCGAGCTCGGCGTCATTGAACTTGCCCAGACGTTCGAGGGCGCCGGCGTCGCCGCCATCATCTACACCGACATCGACCGCGACGGCGTGCTGGCGGGCATCAACTGGGCGTCGACGATCGAGCTCGCCGATGCGGTGTCGATCCCGGTGATCGCCTCGGGTGGTCTCGCCTCGCTGGCCGACATCGTGCGCATGACCATGCCGGATGCCCAGAAGCTGGAAGGCGCGATCTCCGGCCGTGCGCTCTACGACGGACGCATCGATCCGTCCGAGGCGCTGGCGGTGCTTTCTGAAGCCAGGGCGCGGGTGGCATGACCCTCAAATCCCGCCTGATCCCCTGTCTCGACGTCAAGGACGGACGTGTCGTCAAGGGTGTCAATTTCGTCGACCTGATCGATGCCGGCGACCCGGTCGAGGCGGCCCGCGCCTATGACGCGGCCGGCGCAGACGAGCTCTGCTTCCTCGACATCACCGCCTCGTCAGACAACCGCGAGACGATCTTCGACGTCATCGCGCGCACCGCCGAGCACTGCTTCATGCCGCTGACGGTGGGTGGCGGCGTGCGCCAGGTAGGCGATATCCGCAAATTGCTGCTGGCCGGCGCCGACAAGGTGTCGATCAACACGGCGGCGGTGAACAATCCCGACTTCGTCGCCGAGGCGGCCGACAAGTTCGGCAACCAGTGCATCGTCGTGGCCATCGACGCCAAGAAGGTGTCCGCGGCTGGGGAACAGGACAGATGGGAGATTTTCACCCATGGCGGGCGCAACAGCACCGGCATCGACGCGCTGGACTTCGCCCAAAGGGTCGTCGGCCTCGGCGCAGGAGAAATCCTGCTGACCTCGATGGACCGGGATGGCACCAAATCCGGCTACGACATAGCGCTGACCAGGGCGGTGGCCGATGCGGTGCGCGCGCCGGTGATCGCGTCCGGCGGCGTCGGCACGCTTGATCATCTGGTCGAAGGCATTCGCGATGGCCATGCCACGGCGGTGCTGGCCGCCTCGATCTTCCACTTCGGAACCTATTCAATTGCCGAGGCCAAGGCGTATATGGCAAAAGCCGGGCTGGCCATGCGGCTCGACGCCGCCGCCTGACCGGCAACGGAGACGGGTTCCATGACCGCATTTGCACTGGCCGAGCTGGAAAGGATCATCGCCGAACGGGCGGCTTCCGGCGACCCGCAGTCCTGGACGGCAAAACTCTTTGCCGGGGGGATGGAGAAGGCGGCCAAGAAGCTCGGCGAAGAGGCGGTCGAGACGGTGATCGCCGCGGTAGGCAAGGATCGCCAGGCCATTGTCGCCGAAAGCGCCGACCTTGCCTATCACTGGCTGGTTGTTCTGGCGCTGGCCGGCGTGCCGCTGTCGGAAGTGATGGAAGAACTCGAACGCCGCACCGCGCGCTCGGGCATTGCCGAAAAGGCGTCACGGGCCGGGCCTGCCTGACGCAAAGGACTGTGGACGCGATGGACCAGCTGGCGCCAAACGAAAGATACTCGCCCTACCGCTTTTTCTCGGCGGAGAAATGGGCCGCGTTTCGCGCCGACACACCGCTGACCCTGACGCCGGAGGAAGTCAGGCGTCTTTCCTCGCTCTACGATCCGATCGACATCGATGAGGTTCGTCGCATCTATCTGTCGCTGTCGCGGCTGCTTTACGCCCATGTCGAAACCAGCCAGCAGCTGTTTCGCCAGCGCAAGGCGTTCTTCAGCGCCGATGACGTCGTCAAGACGCCCTACATCATCGGCATGGCCGGCTCGGTGGCGGTGGGCAAGTCGACCACGGCGCGCGTGCTCAAGGAACTGCTGGCGCGCTGGCCCTCCAGCCCCAAGGTCGACCTGGTGACCACGGACGGTTTCCTGCTGCCCAACGAGGTGTTGCGGCGCGAAAATCTCATGGAGCGCAAGGGCTTTCCCGACAGTTACGATGTCGGGGCGCTGCTTCGCTTCCTCTCGGCGATAAAGTCTGGCGAGCCGAATGTCCGCGCACCGCTCTATTCGCATCTGGTTTATGACGTGATGCCCGGCCAGTTCGTCACCATCGACAGGCCGGATATCCTGATCTTCGAGGGCCTGAACGTCCTGCAGCCGCGCGAATTGCCGAGAGACGGCAATTTCGTGCCTTTCGTGTCCGATTTCTTCGATTTTTCGATCTATATCGACGCCGATGAGGCGCAGATCCGGACATGGTATGTCGACCGCTTCATGCGACTGCGCGAGACCGCCTTCCGCAACCCGGAATCCTTCTTCCATCGCTATTCGCAGCTGTCGGACGACGCGGCCCGCGCCATCGCGGAAGGCCTGTGGAACAACATCAACCTGAAGAATCTGCGGGAAAACATCCTGCCCACCCGACCGCGCGCCGACCTTATCCTGCGCAAGGGCGCGCAGCACCTAGTCGAAGAAGTGGCGCTGCGCAAACTTTAGAGGCTGGCTTAAAGCTACCTTAACCGCACTTTCCTACTGTCTGTCGCACGATCGCTCATCAACCAACAGGTTCGCGACAGACGATGAACGCGCCTTTCCTGTATTCAGACCGTTCCTTGACGGGGCATGCCGACGCCCCTGAAGGCAGTGTGGCGACAGTTGCCATCGTCATTCCGGTGCATAATGAGGAAGACGCGATCACTCCTTTTCTCGAGGCCTTGCGGCAAAACACCGACGCGCTGGACGACCAAGGGCTGGCGTTCGAATTCATCTTCGTCAATGACGGCAGCACCGATGCGACGCTGGAGCGACTGGTGACGGCACGTGAACAGGACCCGCGCATCCGCGTGCTCGACCTGTCGCGCAATTTCGGCAAGGAAGCGGCGATGACGGCCGGGCTCGACGCCTGCGACTGCGACGCCGCCATTCCCATGGATGTCGATTTGCAGGATCCGCCCTACGTCATTCCGTTGCTGATTGAGAAATGGCGCGAGGGCTACGAGGTGGTGCTAGCCAAGCGCTCCGACAGGTCGAGCGACGGCTTCCTCAAGAAGCGCACGGCTTCGATGTTCTACCGCGTGCATAATTATGTGGCAGCCCTGAAGATCCCGCGCGATGTCGGCGATTTCCGGCTGATCGACCGGCAGGTGATCGATGCGCTGCGGGCCCTGCCTGAAAGGCGGCGCTTCATGAAGGGCCTGTTCGCCTGGGTCGGCTTCAGCACCGCGACCGTGGAATATGTCCGCGACGCCCGGCTGACCGGGAAATCCAAATTCTCCGGCTGGAAACTTTGGAACTTCGCGCTTGAGGGGATCACCAGCTTTTCCAGCGCGCCGCTGGAGATCTGGACCTATGTCGGCGCGACCATTTCGGCCTTTTCGTTTCTCTACGGCCTTGTCATCGTGGCCAAGACGCTGATCTTCGGTATCGACGTACCCGGCTATGCGTCGATCCTGGTCAGCGTTCTATTCCTCGGCGGCATCCAGCTGCTCGGCATCGGCATCATCGGCCAGTATCTCGGACGGGTCTATGCCGAGATCAAGCAGCGGCCGATCTACATCGTCCGGCGCAGCTATGGGGGAACGTCCTGATGGAACTTGAGGCATATCGAAAAATGGCCGAAACCGAGGATGAGCACTGGTGGTTTTGCGGCCGCCGGGCGATTGTCGGGAGCATCATTGCGGGTCTTGGCATGCCGAAGAATGCCAGCATCGTCGAGATCGGCGCCGGAACCGGGGGCAATATTGCCATGCTTGAGCGGTTCGGCGAAGTCCAGGCGATCGAGATGAGCGATCTGGCGCGACGGATTGCATTGGAAAAGACGGGGCGCGAGTTCCTTTACGGTTATCTGCCAGACAGGATTCCCGTTGCGCCGGAATCTGTGGACCTGATCTGCCTGTTCGACGTTCTCGAACACGTTGACGAGGATGAGGCGTCGCTGGCGGCCATTCGACTGCTGCTCAAGCCCGACGGCAGGATCGTGCTGACAGTACCGGCCCATCAATGGCTGTGGAGCGCGCATGATGTCGGCCTGCAGCACATGCGCCGCTATTCACGTAATCTGTTGCGCGATCGCATCGTCAAGGCAGGTTATCGCATCGACCGGCTGAGCTATACCAATGCCGCGCTTTTCCCCTTGGCCATGCTGGCCCGCCTGGCCGACAGGATGCGCGGTTCCGGCGCGGCATCGGGCCAAGCCATGCCGCCGCGGCCGATCAACGCTGTCATGAAGGCGCTGTTTTCCGTCGAAAGCCTGATCCTGCCGAATGCCACTTTGCCCTTCGGCGTGTCGCTGCTTGCGGTGTTCCGCAAGGAGGCAGCCGATATCATAGCGCCGCAATGCGTGCCGATGGCTGCCTGATTTTATGCGCGCTGTAACTGCAGGTTCACGCCTGATCAAGGGCGCGTGGTCGTTTCGCCTTTCCCGCTTCCTGCTGATCGGCGTCGGGTCGACAGCGCTTTACGCCATTCTGGCTTTGGCATTCTCACACGCGCAAGGCATTGGCGCCACATCCGCGTCAATCCTGGCTTTCGCTCTCGCGGCGATATTTTCGTATGCGGGACACAAATATGTCACATTCGTTTCCGGCGGGGAGCACCGGTTCGAACTGCCTCGCTTCCTGATCCTGAGCGCTGTGGGGCTCGCGGTGGTCACCGCCCTGCCCGCGGTTCTATGCGGATATTTTGGCTTGCCCTCGGCCGTTCCGATCCTGCTTGCCTGTCTCGCTGTTCCTCTAATCAATTTTATCGTGCTTGGACTTTGGGTCTTCGCCTCGGCAACGCGAAGGTAACTGGATGAGCGCGACAAGTGAATTTCCGGTGAGCCGGGTTACGGTTTTTTGCCTCGCAACAGCGACGCCCTTTCGGCGTAACGCTCTGGTCTTTTCAGTAATCACCCTGTTCTCGATTTTCTACCAGACGCGCTGGGGAACGGTTCCGGATACCAGCTGGCTGATAACCGTTTGCGAGCGCGTGCTTTCCGGCGAGCGGCTCTATACCGAAGTTCTTGAGACCAATCCGCCCTTCACGATCTGGCTCTATCTGCCACCGGTAGCGCTGGCACGACAGCTCGGTATCGACCCGGAGATCCTCGTCCATGCCTGGACCTATCTGGCCGTCATAGTTGGACTAGGTTTTGCCGGCTGGACCGCCAGCAATGCTGCCTTTGACGAGTATGATGGATTGGTCAAACTCGCTCCGGCCATTTACGCCATGCTTGTCATATACCCGGGCAACGCGTTTACCGAGCGCGAGCACATAGGAATGGCATTGTTTCTGCCGCTTCTGGTGCTGATCGCCTGGCGCGCCCGGCCGGGCAGACCGAAACCTGGCATCGGCATTGCCGTGGTCGCAGGTCTGTGTGGCAGCATCCTCCTTCTGATTAAGCCATACTATGCCTTGATGGTGCTCTTTCCCGCACTGTTCGCAGCTCGGCGACAGCGCAGCCTTCGGCCTATTCTTGCGCTGGAGATGTGGATCATCGGCCTCATCTGCACCTTCTATCTGACCGCTATTTTTTACCTCTATCCGGAATACATCAATACCGTGCTGCCCCTGCTCGGCGATTCTTACGCGAAGATCCGGACTTTTTTTCCAATTGTCATTAAATTCGGACTGCCCTGGCTGTTCCTGATGTTTCTTGCCTGGCGCCTGTGGCCCGATCATCGCGGCAACGAACTTGCAACAGTATCGATCCTGGCTTCGGTTGCAGGCATGATATCGCTGTTCTATCAGGCGAAAGGCTGGGCATATCATGCCTACCCCGCGATGCTTTGCGCGATCATCGCCATAATCTGTCTGCTGGCGCTCCCTGCCGTCGCAAGGCGAGCTGATGGGTGTAAGGGCTTCGCCCCAATGTTCATGGCGCCTAAAACTCTCATCGTGCTGTGCGCGATTGCAATCACCTATATTCCGTTCCTCATAACGCAAAAACCGTCGGCCGAGATTATCGAAGCCCTACGTGCCGCAACGGTACGGCCCACCGTGGCCCAGATAGGATCCGACCTGGCAATCGGTCATCCCCTTAACAGAATGGTCGGTGGGCGCTGGGTTTCGGCGAACCTCAGCGATTGGATCGGCACCTTCTCGTACCTGCTTGCCGGTCGGGCGCAACTGGACGGCGACGAGGCGGAGGTTCGACGCTACGTGGCTATTATGGATCGATACTCCACGGAAAAGCGTGCGGAGTTCCTGCGCGCCCGACCGGATATATTGCTGGTCCAACGCAAGGAAGCCGGCTGGACGGACCTGCTGAAGACCCGATATGGCTTTGAAGCGATCATGTCCGACTATCATTTGATCGCGCAAGACAGAAAGATGCAGGTCTATCTGCGCAATGACTACACGGCGCCGACCCGCCCGAATTGATCGGAACCATCCGCACACGTCACCCGCCGCAGAGTGAGATTTATCCTCCCGCCATTCTTCAGCAGCGCCGAGGTTGACGGATAGATGCGGTCGACGCCGTGGAAGGAGAGCCGGCCCTCGCCGCCCAGGATAACGACGTCGCCGCTCTGCAACCGGAAGGAAACGGTGCGCTCGCCGCGTTTCGGCCCGCCGACGCGGAACAGGCATTCGTCCCCGAGCGAGACGGAGACGACGGGCGCATCAAGGTTCACCTCGTCGCGGTCCTGATGCAGGCCCATCTTCGCCGTATCGGTGTAGAAATTCACCAAGCAGGCCTCCGGCGGGTGGGGGTAGCCTGACACGGCCTCCCTCAGCTGGAGCAGGACGTCGGGGATCGGCGGCCACGGCCCTCCGGTCGCCGGGTGCGTAGCCTGGTAGCGGTAGCCGCGCTCCTTGTCGGTGACCCAGCCGAGTTGGCCGCAATTGGTCATGCGCACACTCATCTCCTTGCCGGTGCGCGGCATGGCAGGCACGAAGAGCGGCGCCGCCTGCACGACGGAACGCACCTGCTCGACCAACGCCTCCTGTACCGGACGGTCGAGATGACCGGGAATGTGCCGCACACCTTTAGGCAGAACCAGCATTCGTCACCTTTCGGCATGACCGGGACTACAACGAGAAACGGCGGCCGCTATGGCCGCCGTTCGAACATAGGCAACAATCGGCAGACGGCAATCAAGCCTGCGCGAGTTCGGGTATGCGCAGCACCTGGCCCGGGTAAATCTTGTCCGGATGCTTCAACATCGGCTTGTTGGCTTCGAAAATGACCGTGTATTTCGACGCCTTGCCCTTGCCGTAGACATGCTCGGCGATCTTCGAGAGATTATCGCCCTTCTGGACGGTGTAGAAGACCGGCTGCCGGGCGGGCGTCGCGGCCTTGACCAGTTCGGTCATGTCGACGCCCTTGTCGAGCGAAAGACCTGATTGCGGCGCGACGATATTCAGCTCGTCGGCCTGTACCTTGGAGACGCCGAGCGTGTTGCCGATGGCGATGATGGCTTTCTCAAAAACCGACTGGTCGGCGACATCACCCTTGAGAATCGCGGTGTCGCCCTTGACCTCGACCTGCACCTTTTCGGTGCCGAGCTTGTGTGAATCGAGCTCCTTCTTGAGCGCGTCGGCGTCGCTCGCCTCGTCCTTGTCGCCAAATCCGAGTTTGTTGCCGACACTCTTCACGAAATCGAAAATGCCCATTGAGCGGGTCTCCCTTGTGCTTCTGCCCCAGCCGACCATTTAGGCATCAGAAACGAAAGCGCAACCGGATTTCAGTCGTCGCCGATCTTGCCGCGCAGCTTTTTCACCGTCGAACGGCCGGCCTTGCTTTTCAGGCGCCGTTCGACCGAGCCCTTGGTCGGCCGCGTCTTCTTGCGAGTCGGCGGCGGCGGTTCGGCCGCTCTAGCCACCAGCCCTGTCAAACGAGCCCGCGCGTCGGCGCGGTTCTGCTCCTGGGTGCGGTAGCGCCCGGCTTCGATGACGATCACTCCGTCCTTGGTGGCGCGCTGGCCGGCGAGCTTTAGCGTGCGCGCCCGCACACGCTCGGACAGGCCTTGGGCGTTGCGCGCGTCGAAGCGCAGCTGCACCGCCGTTGCGACTTTGTTGACGTTCTGGCCGCCCGGGCCAGAGGAGCGGATGAAGTTCTCCTCGATATCGCCATCATGGATGACGGCTTCGTGCGAGATGATGATGGGGTCGGCGGCGGCCATTTCGTAGTGATGGCGCGTACAGCGGCAAAAGAAAAGGCCCGACATTGCCGGGCCTGAGGATTTGGCCGGCGCGGGCCTACTCGGCGGCTTCTAGGCTGCGCGGCGCCGCCCCCATGACGGCGGCGTCGACATGGGTTTCGAACTTTTCAAAATTGTCGATGAACATGCCGACTAGACGCCGGGCCTGCCGG
>JBKJRE010000343.1:0-5391 GCA_046594775.1 Rhizobiaceae bacterium
GAGGCCGGGGCCGCGATCCTGCATCTGCACGCGCGCAATCCCGCCACCGGGCAGCCTTCGGCTGCGGTGGCCGACTACATGGCGTTCCTGCCCGCCATCCATGCAGGCACCGACGCGGTAATCAACCTGACAACGGGTGGAAGTGCGGTGATGACGCTGGAAGACCGGCTGGCCGGACCGCTCGCCGCATGTCCCGAGATGTGCTCGCTCAACATGGGCACCATGAATTTCGCGCTCTACCCGATGCTCGGCAAACGCACCGAATGGCTGCATGAATGGGAAGAACCTTTCCTGCGCAACTCCGACGATCTGGTCTTCAAGAACACGCCGCGCGACATCGAAGGCGTGCTGCTCCACATGGGCAGGGAGCGCGGCGCGCGCTTCGAGTTCGAATGCTACGACGTCGGCCACCTCACCATGCTGAAGCATTTTGTCGATCGCGGGCTGGTCGAGGGACCGGTTTTCCTGCAGTTCGTCATGGGCGTGCTCGGCGGCATCGCGGCCGAACCCGAGCATCTTGAGCATCTCAAGCAGACAGCCGACAGGCTGTTCGGCGATGGCTATCTGTTTTCGGTGCTTGCCGCCGGCCGCCAGCAGATGGCGATGGCCAGGCTTGCCGCCTCGATGGGTGGGCATGTGCGTGTCGGGCTGGAGGACAATCTCTATATTGCGCGCAGGCAACTGGCCAAATCCAATGCCGAGCAGGTCGAGATGGTGCGCGGTATTGTCGAGCAACTGGGCCGCGTCGTCGCGACGCCCGACGAAGCGCGGTCGATGCTGTCGCTCAAGGGCCGGGACGCCGTGGCTTTCTGATTGCGGTAATATGATGGGCGCTCGACGCCACCGGAGAGACTGAATGAAAGCCATATTCGACGACCGCCAGCGGGCCCATGACCCGAAGATGTTCATGGCCAATGGCACGATGTCGCCGAACCCCGAGCAGCCGCGCCGGATAGAAGTGCTGTCGGACGCAGCAAGAGTCGCGGGCTGCGTCTTCGAGGTGCCGGCCGACCAGGGGCTCGGCCCCATCGCGGCGATCCATTCACCCGAATATCTGGTCTTTCTCGAAAACATCCACACCCGCTGGAGCCGCATCGAGGGCGCCTCGGACGAGGTGATCCCGAACGTCCATCCGGACAGGCGTACCGCTTCCTATCCGCGCTCCGCCGTGGGTCAGGCGGGTTTTCACCAGGCGGACACGTCCTGCCCCATCGCGGCTGGCACATGGTCATCGGCCTACTGGTCAGCGCAGACGGCGCTAAGTGCTGCCGACGCGGTGCTCGCCGGTGAGCGGTCGGTCTATGCACTGTCGCGGCCGCCCGGCCACCACGCTTTCGCCGATCTCGCCGGCGGCTTCTGCTTCCTGAACAATTCAGGCATTGCCGCCGAAGCGCTGTTCAAGGCGGGCCGTCGGCCTGCGATCCTCGACGTCGACGTGCATCACGGCAACGGGACGCAGGGTATCTTCTACAACCGAAAGGACGTGCTGACCGTCTCCATCCATGCCGATCCGGCCCGCTTCTACCCGTTCTTCTGGGGCCATGCCGATGAACGCGGTGTGGGCGAAGGGCTAGGCTACAATCTCAACCTGCCGCTGCCGCGCGGCACCAATGACGCCGACTATCTCACGGCACTTGACACCGCACTGGCCCGCATACGGTCGTTCGGCGCGGATGTCGTGGTGGTGGCGCTCGGCCTCGACGCGCATGAGAACGATCCGTTCAAGGGGTTCAAGGTGACGACGTCCGGTTTTGCTCGGATCGCCGCGGCGATCGCCCTGCTCGGGCTTCCTGCGGTGATCGTGCAGGAGGGCGGATATTTGCAGGACGATCTGGGGGCGAACCTGACGAATTTTCTCAGCGGGTATCAAGACGCATGAGTGCGGCGCGAAGCGACATCGTCGTCATCGGTGGCGGCATGGCCGGGATCAGCGCCGCCGCGCATCTGGCGGCGGACGCGTCGGTTACCGTGCTGGAGGCCGAACCTCATATCGGCCATCACTCCACCGGCCGTTCGGCGGCGGTCTTCATCCGCAACTATGGCAGCCCGGTGCTGCGGACATTGAATGCGGCGTCAGCACCGTTTCTGGCCGAGCCCGCCGGTGTCGCCGACACCAGCCTGCTGTCGCCGCGGGGCGAAATGCTTGTCGCCGCGCCTGATGAACTCGAGGCCCTGGCCTCCTATCTCGAAGGCAGCAGCGGTATCGAGCACCTCAGCCCCGATCAAGCGGTCGATCTGGTGCCGATCCTGCGAAAGGATCGTGTCGCGGCGGCGGCCATCGAATGGGACGCGCAGGACATCGATGTCGACCGCATGCTGCAGGGATTTTTGCGACTGCTGCGCGGACGTGGCGGGAAGGTCGTGACCGGCGCGCGCATGGATGCGCTGGCGCGGCAGGACGGCATGTGGACCGTGACGACGGCACAAGGCAGCTTCGAGGCGCCGATCATCCTCAACGCAGCCGGCGGTTGGGCCGATCACGTGGCGGACCTGGCGCAGGCGAGCAAGGTGGGCTTACGCCCGCTCCGTCGCTCGGCCGCGCTGCTGCCCGCGCCGCCGGCTCATGATGTCAGCCGCTGGCCGCTTTTCGCCAGCGCATCGGAACGCTGGTACGCAAGGCCGGAGGCCGGGCTGCTGATGGTCTCGCCGGCGGACGAGGATCCTGTCGAGCCGCATGACGTATGGCCCGATGACATGGTGCTGGCCGAGGGCCTCGACCGGTTCGAGCAGGCGGTGACGATGCCGGTGACGCGGGTTCTGAAAAGCTGGGCGGGCATGCGCAGTTTCGTCGCCGACCGAAACCCGGTGGTCGGCTTTGCGCCCGGCGTCGAGGGTTTTTTCTGGCTGGCGGGACAGGGCGGCTATGGCATTCAGGCTGCGCCGGCATTGGCGCGGCTGGCCGCCGACCTGTGCCTTGGCAGGGCGTCGGAACTGCCGGCGGCAACGGTGGCGGCGCTCGATCCCGGGCGGGTCATGGGGACCGCGGGCATGGAAAAGATCTGACTGGAAGACAGGGGTGGGCGCTCTTGCCGCCTTCCGAGAAGTCGCTAGTTTGGTGAAACCTGCTGCGGACGGTGCGACCCGGACAAGGATCGACGCAGGACCATGGCATGCACTTGCGAGAGCCTATGAACTGGAATTATCTCTATCTGATCATCGCAGTGGCGTTCGAGGTCCTGGCCACCACCGCCTTGAAATCGACCGAAGGGTTCACTAGGGCCGTTCCATCGGTCATCGCAATTTCCGGGTATGCACTGGCCTTCTATTTCCTTTCGCTGCCGCTGCGCACCATTCCCGTCGGCGTCGTCTATGCGCTGTGGTGCGGCGCCGGCATCCTGTTCATCACCGCCATAGCGTGGGTCTACTACCGCCAGCCGCTGGACGCTCCGGCTCTGGTCGGCATGGCCCTCATCCTGGCGGGCGTCGCCGTTATTAACCTGTTCTCGAAGAGCATTCCGCACTAGTTTCGCGCGCATCAAGGACAATCTCTACATCAACGCTCAAAGCAGGGTTCTTCGCATGAACGGTTTTCCGGATTCCTATACGATTGCCGTGGTCGGCGCCGCCAGCGGAATAGGCCAGGCAGCCGCCACAGCCATGGCCCGAAGCAACGCGACGATCGTGTGCCTCGACCAGAACGGAGATGGCGCTCAGGAAACCGCGCAGGCGATCATGGCGGAAGGAGGCCAGGCTTTCGCTGCGTCGCTTCAGGTGACGGACCGGCAGTCGCAACGCGAAACATGGGAAGCCGTGCTACGCAAGAGCGGTCAACTGCATGCTGTCGTCAACTGCGCCGGGGCCACCGGCAAGACCAACCTGAAGGCGCATGAGGTCGACCCTGACGATTTCGATCTGGTCTATCGCATCAACATGCTGGGCGCGCTGCTTGTGTCCCAGTCGGTGCTGCCGCACATGCTGGCCAAGAATTATGGCCGGATTCTTCATATCGCCTCCATCGCCGGCAAGGAGGGCAATGCAGGGATGACCGCCTATTCGGCATCGAAGGCGGGATTGATCGGCATGGTGAAATCGATGGGCAAGGACTATGCCGAGACGGGCATAACCGTCAACGCGCTGGCGCCGGCCGTCATTCTCACGCCGATGGTCGCGGCGATGCCGGAAGCGCAGGTTTCCTACATGACCGACAAGATTCCGATGAAGCGCTGTGGCGAACTCGAGGAGGCCGCGTCGATGATTTCGTGGATCGTTTCCCCCGCCTGCAGCTTCACCACCGGCTTCACATTCGACCTCAGCGGCGGCCGCGCAACCTACTGAGCATCGCCTTGCGCGGCGCGTCAGATGCCGCCGACCGGGCCACCGCAGAACAGCCTTGCCCGGAGCAGCCCGCGCAGCGAATTGCCAACAAACAGCGCCTTCGCCCTGCGCAACTCCCCGACCGTCAGCACGGTTTCGACAGCCCGTCCGGTTTCCAGCATGTCGCCGCGCAGCACGCCCGCCAGCAGGCCGCAGGACAGTGCAGGGGTTGTCAGAGGCCGTCCGTCGCCGGCGTCGACGAACAGGCTTGTAATCGTGCCGTCGCAGACCTCGCCTCTCTCGTTGCAGAGGATGACCTCGTCGGCCTCGGCCGGCGCAAACTCGCCACGCGCCCGCTCATAGGCCTCGCGCCGCGTCGTCTTGTGACGCAGAAGCGCATCGCCGGAATCGAGCCGTGTCTCGGCGAGCTTCAGGCGCCAGACCGTTTCGGCCGGCTGCAGGATGAAGCCCTGCGCCGTCGCCCGCGTCTTGCCGTCGCGCGCTATCGTCAGTCGAACCCGCTTTGGCGCCTCCGCGTCGCCGACGGCGCGCGACAGGGCCGCCCGCACCGCCACCTTGTCGCAAGCGAAGCCGAGGGTGCGCGCCGAGGCGTGAAGCCGCGCCAGATGCCGCTCAAGCCGGATGAACCCCGCCTGCGGCTCCCAGCGAAGCGTCTCGATCAGCTCGAAGCCGGGGGCCTCCCGGTCGCGTAGCGCGCCTTCAGCAGGCATTCGGCATATTCCTCCTCGGCCGTCGAATCGAACACCACGCCGCCGCCGACATTGTAGACGGCCTCGCCGTCGGGGAAGAGGGTGATGGTGCGGATCGCCACATTGAAGCGCATCCGGCCGCCCGGCTCGACCCAGCCGACCGCGCCGCAATAGGCGTTGCGCGGCGCGCTTTCCAGTTCACGCAGGATCTGCATGGCGCGGATCTTCGGCGCGCCGGTGATCGAGCCGCAGGGGAAGAGTGCGGCGAATATCTCGCGGATCGTCAGACCGGGCAGCAGTCTTGCGCGCACCCGGCTCACCATTTGATGGACCGTGGCAAAACTCTCTATACGGAACATCTCCGGCACGTCGAGCGTGCCGACCTCGGAGATCAACGAGATATCGTTGCGCAGCAGGTCGACGATCA
>JBKJRE010000058.1:0-6870 GCA_046594775.1 Rhizobiaceae bacterium
CGGCGGCAGGCGCCATCGGCTATTCAGGCGCCGGCACCATCGAATTCATTGTCGACGCGTCTCAGGGGCTTCGCCCGGATCGCTTCTGGTTCATGGAGATGAACACGCGTCTGCAGGTCGAGCACCCGGTGACCGAAATGGTGACGGGAATCGACCTGGTCGAATGGCAGCTGCGCATCGCCGCCGGACAGCGTTTGCCAGCATCGCAGGACCGGATCGCATTATGCGGGCATGCCTTCGAGGCGCGGCTCTATGCGGAGGACCCGACCAGGGACTTCCTGCCTGCCATCGGCACGCTGCACCACCTGAAATTTCCCGAAACGGCTGCCGAGGGCTGCTTCATTCGAATAGAGACAGGCGTCCGGTCCGGCGACTCCATCTCGCCCTTCTACGATCCGATGATCGCCAAGCTGGTTGTGCAAGGACCTGATCGCGAGTCTGCTCTTGGCGGGCTGACAAGCGCCGTCGAGGCGACTGCAATCGCCGGCGCTGTCACCAATGCCGCCTTTCTGGCGGCGCTCTCGCGCAACGGAGACTTTGCCGCAGGACAGGTCGATACCGGGCTGATCGCGCGACATCAGCTTGCGCTCACCGCCCGGGCATCGCCAGGTCCAGCGGCAATCGCACAGGCTGCGTTGGCGGCCAGCGGCGTCGGCGCGCCCTCTCCCTCAGTCGACCCATGGTCGACGCTCGGCGGTTACGCGCATTTCCATCACGTGGCGCGACAGACGGTCCTGCATCATGGCGAGGAGCGGATCGAGGCGCTGGTTTGGGCCGAGCCCGCGGGCGGGTTCCGGGTTTCGACCGGTGGATCAACGCTCTCCATTCGACCTGATGCCGGCGAGGCGCGCGTGGCTTGCTGGCCCGGCCACGTCACGGTCTTCTCGCATGGCGCCGCCTTCGACTTTGCCGTCGCCGATCCCTTTGCAGGGGCGGCCAAAGCGGAAGCCGGAACGGCCAGCCTGCGCGCGCCGATGCCCGGTCTGGTCAAGCTTGTGCGGGTCGCCGTGGGCGACAGCGTCGTAAAGGGTCAGCCGTTGCTGGTACTCGAGGCGATGAAGATGGAGCATGCCATCGTCGCGCCCCATGATGGCGTGATCGCGGAGATTGCGGGCGAAGGGCAACAGATCACGGACGGCGCCACTCTGGTGCGTTTCGCCGAAACGGACTGATGGCGGTCGGCCAATTGCCGGGTCCGCATTGTTTCTCTGCGGCTTAATCCACGTGCACTCGCCTGACCTGCAACAGGAACATCGTGCGCGGCGGCTGCTTCCAACTCGGCGTAGATCTCGCGGTTCTCTTGGCGGCCTGCTTCATCCCGCCGGTCGAAAAGGTCGCCCTGTCGCCGGTCGGCACCGTGGCGCTCAATCTCATCCCTGGTGATCAATCGCCGGCCGGGTCGCTGTCTCGGCATGAGCTAGCCGGGGCCTCAGGACAGTCCACTCATCCGAAAATAGTGAAGGCCGCGCCGGTTTGTCCCAACCGGTCGCGGCCCTCTTTTCACCCGTCACAGCCCAGACGTCCCCACGCCCGAACGAGTCCTTCGCCTTCGCCTGTCGCCGGCGCGATCGATCGCGCTCTGTTTATTGGGGCCATGCCGTCTTTGCGCGACTTGGACCCTTTAGCCTGGAGGCAGCAATCAGTGCATGGTCATCCATTCGCGCGCTTCACGGAGAGCACGCGCAATGTCGGCCTTGGTCATCGCTCCCGACAGTTCGGACCGCAGTTCGGCGGCGCGGGTCGAGCCCTTGATGGCCGCGATGTTGAACCATTTGTGGGCGGCAACCACGTCGATATCGCAATCGCGGCCCGTGGCGTACATCAAGCCCAGTTCAAAGAGAATATCAGCCTGGGCGCTAGCTCCCATGACGCCAACATCCTGCTCAAGAATTTCAAAACGTGCCATTTTAAGTCCCCTGTCCAACTCCGAGAGCCGCTTTCCGTGTAGTCCCCGGGGCTACTCTTCCGATGCTTCGAAGCATGAGGGTCAGGCTTGAATCCGTCGTTAAATGGCGTGCTTAATTTGGTGCGAACAAAGTTCAAACAAGAGGTAAATTACGGAAATCATTAAGGATAGAAAGTGCGGGGTGACGCGGATTCCTGGAAAAACTGATGAAAATGCAGCCCTTGGAGAGCAAGGCTTTGATAACCACGCCAACCGGTCGCCGGCCTTAATTTTGTCGCTCGGACTGCAGAACCTCGCCAAAAACGGGCTCTGACATCGGCGAGTTCTTCGCTTTGGCGACCGCTTCCGCTTCTGGCGCAAATGTCATAGCCTGTACTTGCGCTATTCAACGCCCCAAGCAGGCGGCGCCAGGGAGAACAGGACATGTTTGGCAGACTGGGCATGGCTGTCGCAGCCGCGATCATCACAACGGGCATCGCCTATGCTGATCCCATAGAAGGGGACTGGAAAACCGAGAAAGGATCCACCGCCGGCATCGCCGCATGCGGCGGCAGCTTCTGCATCAAGCTCAAGTCGGGAAAATATGCCGGCAAGAGCATCGGCACCTTCAAGGCCGATGGCGCCAGCAAGTATTCCGGCAAGATCACCGACCCCGAAACCGACAAGACCTATTCCGGCAAGGCGACGCTTTCCGGCACCAGTCTCAAAATGAGCGGCTGCGTGTTCGGCGGCCTGATCTGCCGCGCCCAGAAATGGAACAGGCTGTAGATCAAGAGGCCGGAATGAAAAAACGGGAGCGCGGGCTCCCGGTCCTTCACCACCCGTACCAGATGCGACCCGCTAGCCCCGGGCCCGCTGACCGAACAGCACCTTCTGCGCCTCCTTGTCGTCGGCGATGTTGCGGCGATGTTCCTGACCGACCTCCAGCCCCCGCTCGACGGCGGGCCGGGCCATGATCGTGTCGAACCAGCGTTTGAGATGCGGGAAATCCTCGATTTCCTGTCCCTGATTCTTGTAGGGCTTTACCCAGCCGATGGCGGCCATGTCGGCGATCGAGTAGTCGCCTGCCAGGAAGTCCCGGTCGGCCAGCCGCTTGTTCATGACACCATAAAGACGGTTGACCTCATTGGTGTAGCGATCGACGGCATAAGGGATCTTTTCGGGCGCATACTGCCTGAAATGATGCGCCTGACCGGCCATCGGCCCCAGCCCACCCATCTGCCAGAACAGCCATTGCTCGACTTCAACCTTCTGGCGTTCGTCGGTGGGATAGAATTTGCCGGACTTGCGGCCAAGATATTGCAGGATGGCGCCGGATTCGAAGATGGAGATCGGCTCGCCGCCCGGCCCCTCAGGGTCGACGATGGCCGGCATGCGGTTGTTGGGGGCGATCTTCAGGAACGATGGCTCAAACTGCTCGCCCTTGCCGATGTTGACGAATTTCACCTCATAGGGAAGGCCGAGTTCCTCAAGCATGATGGTTATCTTCCAGCCATTCGGCGTCGGCCAGTAATACAGCTCGATCGGCTTGGTCTGGTTGGTCATGCATCGATCTCCGCTGTTTTCCGGTTCAGGTCCCGAGACAAGGCAGATAGGTGCATCGCGCCAAAACGCAACCGCGCAGCCGTCCAACGAACCGTCAATAAAATTGAACCGCAGATGAACGGCCGTCTCAGTGCCGGTTCAGTCGCAGAAGAGCATTGTGCCCGAATTGAGGGAGACGCCGATGCTTGCCCGCCGCTTCACCATCGTCTGTCTTCTGACCAGCCTGTTCGGCATGGTCTTCGCCATTCTCGTCGCAGATGCCAGCCGCTCAACGCGGCCACGGGGAGTGGCAGAGGTGGCGCCCTGTTTCACAGACGGCATTGCCGCCTGCAAATATCAAAACCGGGACTGACCAGAACCGGCCTCACGCGAAAGTCCTTCTTAAATGCCCCGCTCGTCAAAGACCCTGTCGAATCCTCTGCGCTTGCTGCCTCGCGCGCTGCTGCTGGCGGCGGCTATCGCGGTGCCTGTGCTGTCAATTCCGGCCGTGCACGGAAGCGAGTCCACGATCATCGAGGCGCCTGCCGTCAAGAACTCGGGCGCAGGTTTCATCCTGATGGTCAGCCTGCAGCGCTCCTGACGGCGTCAAGGCTTGCGCTTTTAGGGTGGCTGCCCCTCCCACAGGACCGTGCGAGCCTCTATAGTGGGCCATGGAAAAGCGAATCTATCCTGAACCCATCGAATCGGTCGTCTCCCCGGAGCCCTACAAGCGGCAAAGCTTCACGACCGCGGAGGAGGCGGTCGAAGCACTGAAGCAGCTCTACAGTCGCAATACGCAGTTCCTGCGCGATTCATTCGAGGCGCTGGGTGACGGCGCCGACCCCAGCAAGAGCTACCGTGCGTATTATCCGGAGGTCGGCGTCACCACCTCGTCCTACAGCCAGGTGGACTCCCGCCAGGCCTACGGCCACATGCCGACGCCGGGCAATTTTTCGACCACCATCACCCAGCCGCAGCTCTTTGAAAACTATCTGCTGGATCAGTTGCGGATGATCATGCGCAATCACGGCGTGCCGATAACCGTTGCCGAGTCCACGACGCCGATCCCGCTGCATTTCGCCTTTCTTGAAGGCACGCATGTCGACGGCTCTATCGCCGACCGCATCAAGCGCCCGATCCGCGACCTGTTCGACGTGCCTGATCTCGACGGAACCGACGACCACATCGCCAATGGCACCTTCGAGGCGGTAGCGGGCGAGGACCGGCCGCTGGCGCCTTTCACCGCGCAGCGCATCGATTATTCACTGCACCGGCTTTCGCATTACACGGCAACCAGCCCGCAGCATTTCCAGAATTTTGTGCTGTTCACCAACTACCAGTTCTACATCGACGAGTTCGGCTTCTATGCCCGCGACCTGATGGCCAAGGGCGGCGGCGGCTACGAATCCTTTGTCGAGCCCGGAAATGTCATCACGCGTCCTGGAGAAACCGGAAAAGTGGATGGCCAGCCGCCCGTCCGGCTGCCGCAGATGCCGACCTATCATCTCACCAAGCCCGGTCACGGCGGCATCACCATGGTCAACATCGGGGTAGGCCCTTCCAACGCCAAGACCATCACCGACCATGTCGCGGTGCTGCGGCCCCATGCCTGGCTGATGCTCGGCCATTGCGCCGGGCTGCGCAATACGCAGGCGCTGGGCGACTATGTGCTGGCGCATGCCTATGTGCGCGAAGACCACGTTCTCGACGAGGACCTGCCGGTCTGGGTGCCGATTCCGCCGCTGGCCGAAATCCAGGTGGCGCTGCAGGAGGCGGTGGCGGAGGTCACCGGGCTTTCGGGCTACGAGCTGAAGCGCATCATGCGGACCGGTACGGTCGCCACCATCGACAACAGGAACTGGGAGCTGCGCGACCAGCGCGGCCCCGTGCAGCGACTGTCACAGTCACGCGCCATCGCTCTCGACATGGAATCGGCAACCATCGCGGCCAACGGCTTCCGTTTCCGGGTGCCTTACGGCACCCTGCTTTGCGTTTCCGACAAGCCGTTGCATGGCGAACTGAAACTGCCGGGCATGGCGACGGAGTTCTACAAGCGACAGGTCGCGCAGCACCTGACGATCGGCATCCGCGCCATGGAGAAACTGGCGGAAATGCCGACCGAAAGACTGCATTCGAGGAAACTCAGGAGCTTTTCCGAAACCGCTTTCCAGTAGGATCGCCGGCGACCGGCACCCTGAATGCGCCGCATTTCTGTCGATAAAGACCCGGATGAAGCGCAAACCTCTCTTTGACGCAATCGGCGTGTTGGCGCTCCTGGCTGTCATACTGCTGTCGCTGCCGCTTGTCGGCGGCTTTTTCGGACGAGCGCATCCGGCATTCGATGCGATGGCTCATTTCAGGGTGCATCTCGCCATCCTGTTGATCCTGTGTGCCGTGCCCCTGCTTTTCGGCGCCCTGCGACGCGAAGGTCTCGTCGCCATCGCATTTGGCCTCGCTGCGATCAGCACCGTCACGGGCGCTAGCCTCGTGCCCGGACTTCAACCTGTCCATGCCGCCTTTGCGCCGCGCGGCGAAAGCCAGCCGGTCTATCGGCTGCTGCAGATGAACCTGCGGTTCGACAATCCCGAGCCCGAAAAGGTCCTGTCCCTCATTGGCCGCCAGCGACCCGACGTGATCACGCTCGACGAGGTCTCCGACATGTGGACCCAAAAGATCTCGCCCTTGTTTGCAGTCTACCCGTACCGGGTCGTCTGCACGATGGGGAATTATGCGGGCGGTGTGGCGATCCTCTCGCTGCGGCCCTTTGCGGACGGCGCGACGGGGCGCTGCATCGATGGCGGGACCTTCGCGACCGCGACGTTCGACTTCGGTGGCAGCCCGCTTGAGATCGCCGCGCTGCACTTGCACTGGCCGTGGCCGCTCGGCCAGTCGAAGCAGATCGATGACATTTCCGGCGAACTGGCGGCTCTTTCGGCGGATGCGCTACTGGCCGGCGATCTCAACGCCACGCCATGGAGCGCCGCAGCCGCACGAATCGCGGAAACAGGCGCGTTGCGGCCCATCGGACCGATCGGTGTGACGTGGCTATACCGGCGGCTGCCCGAGTTCCTGCGCTTTGCCGGCCTGCCTATCGACCAGGTGTTCGCCAAGGGCGGCGTCCGCGTGCATTCGGCGCACACGCTGGCGCCGGCGGGCTCGGATCACCTGCCCGTTCTTTTGGAGTTCTCGCTCGATCCAGCCGCCCCGGCTTCCGACGCGCCGGCGTCAATCGTCAGCGCCGCGCTGGCCCCGGCTAGACGCTAATGCATGTCGCCAAAGTGGACCCGGTTTGGGACCATGACATGCATCAACACAAGGATTTAAAGCGCTGGCGGCGTTCAGACGCCGCCCCTTTGCACCAGCGCGTCGATCAACCGCTCGACCTTGCCGCCGTCGCGATGTTCCTTGACGTCGAAACTTACCTGCTTGGCTTCATAGGC
>JBKJRE010000196.1:0-2754 GCA_046594775.1 Rhizobiaceae bacterium
TGCGATCTTGAAGCGCGGCGAGGAACCGGATCGAACTCCGACAATTAGGCAACCGGCCGCCGCCTTAGCAAGTTGCGGCCGACACCCATCTACCGGTGCTTCGCAGGGTCAGTTGCCAATAAACCCTTCCAGCACGCCAACGGCGTTGACGCCGATCTCGTCGACGGCGTAGCCGCCTTCCATGACGAACAGCGTCGGCAGGTCGAGCGCGGCGATGCGGCGACCGATCTTCGGGAAATCATCCGTCCTGAGCTTGAACTGGCTGATCGGGTCTTTCTCGAAGGTATCGACGCCGAGCGACACAATGACGACATCGGGTCCGAAAGTCGCCAGATGTCCGCAGGCATCGTCGAGCGAAGCGCTCCATCCGCCCCAGGCGGTACCGAACGGCATAGGGTAGTTGCGGTTGTAGCCTTCGCCCCGTCCGGCTCCCTGTTCGTCCGCATGGCCCAGGAAGTAGGGATATTCCACCATGGGGTCGGCATGGAGGTTGAGTACCTGTACGTCGTCGCGCTCGTAGAAGATTTCCTGCGTGCCGTTGCCGTGATGGTAGTCGACGTCGAGAATGGAAACGCGAGAAGCACCCTGGTCGCGGAACCACTGGGCGACGACGGCAGCGTTGTTGATGAAGCAATAGCCTCCCATGAAAGCCGACCCGGCGTGGTGACCGGGGGGTCGGCACAGGGCAAAGGCCGCGCGCTCACCCGACTTGACCAACCCCGCCGCTGTCAGTGCGACATCGTATGATGATCTGATCGCAGGCCAGGTGCCTGCGACGAAGGGCGCGCCGCCGTCGAAGGAATAGTAACCGAGCAGGGCGTCAATGGTCTTGGGACGGACGTCGCCACGCAGTCCCCTCGTCGGCCAGGTGAAGGGGAGGGCCGATCCGCTCCTGCCTGACTCTTCCCAGAGTTTCCACACTGTAGGCAGGAAATCGACATAATCTGCGCGGTGCACACGACTGGCCGTCGCGATGTCGTGCACGTCGGGCGGAAGGATCGGTCCGAGCGCCTGCTTCTCTATCCTCGCCTTGATGATCTCGGCGCGCGAAGGCTTTTCGAAGGCCGGCACGATGGCGCCGCTGATCAGTTCCATATGGCCTGAATGCCCAAGATGCAGGGGCGAGTAGATGGTTTTCATGGCAGGTTTCCATTGAGATACCAGGCCGACCTAGCCGTGCCGTCGGCCCTTCGGCAAGAGGTCGCTAGCTGCCGCAATAAAGCGACTCCCGGGCCACGGCGGCAAAATACCCGAAGCCCAATCATTCTGTTGCCAATGCCCGTGGCATGTGCTGACAATCAGATGGGAACGAGGCTGCCACAAGTGCAGTGGAAAATTGTGGGGCGTATGCGTGTCTGAGGCGGCGGACCAGATTGCAATTGACGTATGCGGCGTGCGGAAGGTTTTCGGCTCAGGCGAAGGCCAGGTAAAGGCTCTCGACACCGTATCGGTTTCCATTCGAGAAAACGAATTCTTCACGCTGCTCGGGCCATCGGGCTGCGGCAAGACCACGCTGCTGCGTCTCATCGCCGGGTTCGAGTTTCCCACCGATGGCCAGATCCTGCTGCATGGTGACGACATCGCCCTGCTGCCGCCGTTCAGGCGTCCGGTCAACACGGTATTCCAGAGCTATGCCCTGTTCCCGCACATGACGGTTGCCGAAAATATCGGCTTCGGACTTGAGATGCTGGGCAAGAGCCGCGCCGAGATCGATGCGCGCACCGCCGAAATGCTGAAGCTGGTGCAGATGGAACAACTTGCCAGGCGCCGGACGAGCGAGATCTCCGGCGGACAGCAGCAGCGCGTGGCGCTGGCGCGCGCGCTGGCGCCACAACCCAAGGTGCTTCTGCTCGATGAGCCGCTTTCGGCACTCGACTACAAGCTGCGCAAGGAGATGCAGATCGAACTGAAGCAGTTGCAGCACGAAACCGGCATCACCTTCATCTTCGTGACGCATGACCAGGAAGAAGCGCTGACCATGTCGGACCGCATTGCGGTCATGTCAGCGGGCAGGATCCTGCAGGTCGGTTCGCCGCACGACATATATGAGCATCCGGCCGAACGCTTTGTCGCCGGCTTCATTGGCGAGACAAATTTTCTTGCCGCCGAGGTCGTCGCCATAACCGGCGGCCGGGCGACGGTGAAACTGCCGTCCGGAAAGCCGTTGCAGGCTGGATTGCCGGATGGGTTCAAGCCGGGCGGTGCGGTCAGCCTCGCGCTGCGGCCCGAGCAGGCACAGCTTGTTGACGCCGACGCCGACGCGACCTTGACCGGTGTCGTCGAGAATCTCGTATACCTTGGCACCGACACGCATTTCCATCTCCGGCTCGACAGTGGCGAAAGCTTCATCGTGCGACGCCAGAATAGCAGCAACGGCGGTAGCAATGTCGCCAAAGGCGACCGTGCCGGCATCGTCATCGGCGAAAATGCCGCGCAGATCCTGAAGGATTGAGGATGGCATCGGCGCAGGAGATTGCGAAACAGGTCGAGCGCCAAGACATCCGCAACCGGTGGCTTCTCTCTGCACCTGCTCTGCTGATTATTGTCTTCGCGGCGACCGGGCCACTGCTGATTGTCCTGGTCTATTCGTTCCTTTCGCCGGGTCCCTATGGGGACGTGAAATGGGCGTTTTCCTGGGATGCCTGGATCTCGGTGCTGTTTCAGCGCGACATCTTCGACGACACGGTTTCACTCGCCGATGCCCATCTCTCCATCTTCTGGCGTTCGGTCAGGCTGGCGCTCGGAACCACGGTC
>JBKJRE010000512.1:0-2561 GCA_046594775.1 Rhizobiaceae bacterium
CGTAGTGTCCTTTACGACCATAACCGAATTTCGCTCTGTCGGATTGTGCGCGAATGATTGCTCATCACCCCGAGGGAGAGACGCGCCGTCGCAAGCGGGCTATCTCTTCCGCGGTTCAGCCGGCGTGCTCAGCCTCCAACTTTCTATCCGGCCGGCGCCGAGATCTATGCTCAGGGCGAGACGTGCGGACGGCTTTACAAGGTGGAGTCCGGCGCATTCAACCACAGCGCCTTCCATTCCACTCCGAACATAGCCTGGCATCGATCATCGGGAACGGCGAGCTCGACAGGGCCGTTCAAGCGTGCTCTCGGCAGATACCAAGGAAATCCGTCAAGCCGTCGACCGCTGTCTCAGGATATCCATGAGTTCCAGCGTGATGGCTATCGCAGCCGGTCCTAGGACGAGGCCGGATGCTCCGAAGAAGATGACGCCGCCGACAGTGCCGACAAATGCTGCCAGCGTATGAAGTTTCAGCCGGTTTCCGACAAGGATCGGATAGAGCAGATTGTCGACCGTCGCTATGATCGCTCCACCCCAGACGGCCAGCAGGATGGCATCCGTCCATTTGCCCTCCAGGGCGAGGATGGCCGCCGCCGGCACCCAGATCACGAAGGCACCCAGCACTGGGATGATGGCCAGAACACCCATGACGAGACCCCAGAAGACTGGGGTCGGCAGGTCGAGCCACCAGAACATCAGTGCACCGAGGCTTCCCTGGATCAGGCCGATGACGATCGTACCGAAGATCGAAGCATGGACGGTCTCATTGAACCGGCCTACGACACGCATGGTCTCCTCCAGCGTCAAGGGCGAGAATGAGATCAGTGTGCTTACAGCGTCCCGCCGGTCGCGCAAAAAATAGAAGAGTATGTAGAAGGTTAGGACCAGGCCGATCGCTTGGTTGACGGAGCCCCGAAAGAATGAGGTGCTGTGTTCGGTCAGCCACTGCGCAAACCCGATGGCCGCGTTGGCGGGCTGGAACCGTACCTCCAGCCATGCCGCTGTATCCGCCAGCCAGGCGTGATTACCGATGAGCGCGTGCCCGTCGAAGGTCTTCAATGCCTTCTCAAGATAAACCGCTCCCTTTTCCGCCTCGCGGGCGAGCTGCTGTGCGATGAAGAAGAGCGGCATGCCCGCCGCGACCGCTGCCGCGGTCACTGAAATTAGTGCGGATGGATTGGGTCGCCGGACATGCGCCTCGATCCAGCGATGCATCGGTGCGAGCACGATTGTGAGAACGAGCGCCCAAGTAAGCGCAGAGAGGAACGGCAGCGATAGTCGATAGCATAGATAGACACCGATTGCGGTCCCCAGGAGCACAACCAGGGACTTCAACCTAAATGCATCAACCATGCCGCGATGGCCTCCGATAGCGAAAGAATGCTTGGGATTCGCGTCCTCTCGTCCCGTCATGTCCCCCCCTCTCTCGATGATCCCTGCAACCCAAGACGACTGAAGCGTACGTGAACTCCGGGCTTGTGCTTTGAGTTTGATCAAGGGCGAACCATTCACGGGCAGCTACAGAAGGAAATGACCGCACTCCCGCCATCCTCACCCATAGGCCTGAGCGAAATAGAAGCTCGCAGGAGGCTAAAGACCGAAGGCTTCAACGAACTGCCCCGGCCGGATCATCGGTCAACATGGAGGATCGCACTGGACATGTTGCGTGAGCCGATGCTCACGCTTCTAGTCGCCGGCGGCGGCATCTATCTTGCGCTGGGCGAGCTCAGTGACGCGCTTATTCTCATGGCATTCGCAGGCATGTCCGTCGTCATAACCGTCGTTCAGGAAACGCGTACCGAGCGCGTGCTTGAAGCGCTCCGTGACCTCAGCAGTCCGCGTGCGCTTGTCATCCGAGAGGGCAGGAGGGGGCGTATCGCCGGGCGCGAGGTCGTACGCGGCGATCTGATCGTGCTCGGTGAGGGCGACCGCGTTCCTGCCGATGCCCGCCTGCTGCAGAGCCGCGACGTGCAAGTGGACGAATCCCTGCTGACCGGTGAATCGATGCCGGTTGGCAAGGTTGCGACGACAGGTCCCACAATTGGCCTGTCGCGGCCCGGCGGCGACGGTTTGCCATACGTCTATTCCGGCTCGCTGGTGGTCAGGGGCAACGGCGTTGCGGAGGTGATCGCGACCGGCCCGCGAAGCGAAATAGGAAGGATCGGCCGATCGCTTCATGAGCTGAAATCCGAGCCGTCGCGGCTTCAGGCGGAAACCCGCCGATTGGCGCGCCTGTTCGCGGTTGGCGGCGGCATCGTGAGCATAATAGCGGTCGTTCTCTACGCGACGTTTCGCGGCGGCTGGCTTGATGCCGTTCTCGCGGGCATCACCATTGGTATGTCAATGCTGCCGGAAGAGTTTCCGGTAGTGCTTGCCGTGTTCATGGCAATGGGCGCTTGGCGGATTTCACGCGCCCGCGTACTCACCCGCCGGGCCGCTGCAATCGAAGCGCTGGGATCTGCAACCGTACTCTGCACGGACAAGACCGGCACAATGACCGAGAATCGCATGGTCGTGGCGGAACTTCGTACGGGAGAAGGACGTGTTCTCCGCCTTTACGA
>JBKJRE010000038.1:0-3181 GCA_046594775.1 Rhizobiaceae bacterium
CCAGTGCCGAAAACAGGCGCGTCTCCGCGCGCTCGTCGGCGGCATCGGCGCGCCCGGTCTCGATCACCCGTACATCGAACTGCTTGAACCGCGCCAGACGCTCCTGCATGCCGGCAAGCGCCGCGCTGGTTTCAGACTGACGGTCACCGATGTCCTGGCTTTGGCTGCGGTCGACGATCAGCGCGACAACGCTCTTCAGTGGATCGCGTTCTTCATCGAGCAGAACTGGATTGATAAGTGCGGCTGCGAGCGCCGCCAACGCTGCGCACCGGAAGATGGCGCCGCGCTGGCGCAGCCACAGGCCGGCCAAGGCGATGATCGCGATGGGGCCCAGGACTGCCGCGAGCAACGCCCAGGAAAGCAGAGGCTCGAACGAGAGGGCGTAATTCATGACCCGGCCCTCACTGGCCAAGCCGCTCGAGCAGCACCGGCACGTGCACCTGATCGGATTTGTAGTTGCCGGTCAGCATATACATCATGATGTTGACGCCGGCGCGCAAAGCGTAAATCCGTTGCATGGGGTCCGAAGGAATCGTCGGCAGCAACGGGTCGCCATTCTCGTCGATCGCCCAGGCGCCGGCAAGATCATTAGCCGTGATCATGATGGGGGTGACGCCGTCGCCGGTGCGCACAGGCCGGCTCTCATGGCTCTCGGCTTCGAGCGAGGCCTCAACCCAAAGCGGGCTGCCGTTGAAGCGACCGGGAAATTCCGTGAGGATGAAGAAGGCTTTTGTCAGCACGTGATCGGCAGGCACCGGTTCAAGCGGCGGCACGTTGAGGTTGCTCAGTATGTCGCGCAGCCGCTCGGTCGCCGCACTTGCGGAGCCGGCGTCAAAGCCGGTCGAGAACTGGTCTCGCGTGTCGAACAAGACCGTGCCGCCAGCCTGCATGTATGCGTCGACCCGTGCTATTGCCGCCTCGCCTGGCATCGCAGCCTTGGCGTCGATCGGCCAGTAAATCAGCGGGTAAAATGATAGCTCATCCTTGGCGATATCCACGCCCGCAGGGGCGCCTGGCTCGAGAGCCGTCTTTTCAACCAGGAATCGCGACAGGCCAGACAGGCCGGCGCGCGTTGTCGCATCGATGCCGGCGTCGCCTGTCAGCACGTAGGCAATCCGGGTGGTTGAGATCGCTGCGATCGCTTCGGCGTCGCCAGGTTTGGCGTCCTGCGCAGAGGCTCGATCCGGCATGGCTGCTATGCATAACGCCCCCAGCAACACGACAGCTGCGGCTCCCGCCGATCGTACATGCCGACGTGGACGTCTCGCAAAAATGCCGCCCATCCAGAACACGGCAAGCGTGTCGAGAACCATCAACATCAGGGCTATGGCTACCAGCGGTCCTTTCAGGTCACGCGAATCGTCCAGCGCATAGCGCAGTTCGATTACCGGAGAAGATGTATCGGGCCGAACCAACGGATTGAACGTTGCATCGGCCTTGAGCAGATTATGAGCAAAGACCCCCTCCTCCGTTCCATAGAGCCCGGGCGGATTTTCGATCGTCACTGGAATCGATCCGCCATTGAGCGCCAGGGGACGGGCCTCGGGAGACGGTGGCGTCAACGTCCCGTCGGCGGCAATCATCCTGTAGGGCGCGAGCGACGCGACCTGCGCCTCCGCATTGGCTGCGGCCGTACCCTGGTTGCGCGATAGTTGGACGATACGCCGCAACATCTCGACGAAGCTTCCCGAGATGGGCAGGTTCGACCAGGTCGCCTCGGGCGTAACGTGAAAGAGCACGAGCGTGCCCTTTTGGCGCTTGGCACCGGTGACCAATGGCGTTCCATCAGCCAGGCTAGCCCAGGTGCGCTCGACAATATCCGGTGTCGGCTCGGCCAGGACCTGACGCGACACCGTAACGTCGCTGGGCGGCGCAAGATCGCCGAAGGGACCGGATGCGGGAAATTCGGTTACGGTTTGAGGTGTTGTCCAGGAAAGCGTGCCGCCCATGGAGCGCTCGCCCAACCGCAGTCGGACCGGTAGAAGCTCCTCGTCATTGCCGGCGGCGGCCAGCCTCGATCCCGCAAAGCGCACAAGCATACCGCCATTGTTCAACCAGTCGATCAATTGCGTCCGGGCGGTATCCGGGATCGTGCCCACGTCCGCCATGACGATAATCGCCGGCTTCTGCTCCAAAAGTTGCGGGATCGCCTCGGCCAGATCCTGGCTGGTCGGCTCCACCAGATCCGCGAAGGGCTGGAGCGCTCGCTTGATATAATAAAGCGGGGAAAGCAGCGGTTGCGCCTGATCGGCCTCCGATTGCGACAGCAGCCCGACGCGCCGTCGCTTGGAACTGTCGTCGAGCACGCGCACCGCCCCCGCCTGCTTCTGGCCGTCCAGAGCAATGAAGGAAAAATCGTTGCGCAACTCGAAGGGAACCGTCATTTCCCCCGTGCCTTTCGTTTCACCGACACCAAAGCTGATGTTTGCATCGGCAATGCGACGGCCTTTGTCGTCAAAGGCGCCGGCAGTCACTTGTCGCTGCGTCATATCGCTCGCCGCCCGCGTCGCCGACAGCGAGAAGCCGGAGACCTCGTTTTCAGCGGCAGCAAGCCCTATCATGTCGAGACGATCCGGAACCGCCCACAAAACGCTTGTCGGGCTTTCGCCAAGAAGGGAGGAAAAAGCGGCCTCATCGCCTTCCGCAGCAAGTCCGTCCGACAGAATTGCCACAGAAGCATCCGGAAGAGCCTGCAGTTCAGCGGCGACGCGGGCATATATGGCAGGCCGATCGACAGGCACGGGGCGTGGCTTGGCCACGTCGAGCTTCTCGAGCGCCGCTGCCGCATCGAACGGTCCCATGTCAGAATTGGATGGTTCGGCCGTCAGGGCCAGAATGACCGGCACGCCAGTGGCGCTCGCATCGGCAATCAACCTTTGCGCGGTCGCAACCCGCTCATCCCAGCCGGCCGCGCTGGCCCAACCATTGTCGATGACAAGAGCGAGGCCCTCCCCGCTGGTCGGCAGTTTTTCGCGTGGATTCCATATCGGCTGTGCCAGAGCAGCAACGACCAGCGCCGCTATCAGAAGTCTAAGCAGAGTAAGCCACCAAGGGCTTTGATGCGGCGTTTCTTCCTTTTTGAGCACGCTGGCGAGAATTCGGAGGGGCGGGAAAACCTCCTTCTCGGGCTTTGGCGGCGTCAGTCGAAGCAGCCACCAGATGACCGGCAGCGCAAGCAACC
>JBKJRE010000110.1:0-5806 GCA_046594775.1 Rhizobiaceae bacterium
CCACACCGGCGGGAGCCAATAGCCTCCCTGACCGTCACCTGGTCGCCCCGCAACTCCTGAATGCCCTAGGGAACAATTTTGTATACTTCGCAGACGAACCGAACCTCGGTGCGCGAATTGCGCTCCGCGTCACTTCGCGTTGCCGCCATCGCCACCTTGGTGCTCAACCTCTTGTTGGGTAGCGTCGAAACCAGATTCTGGATCTATGAAGCTGGCACCGCGGTCTATGCCCTGGTTGCGATCTCTTTTGCCGCGGTGTCCATCCTGTTTCCTCGACACAGGTTCTTTAAGGTCCCGTTCGTAACCGCCGACGCGCTGCTTGTCATATTCGTTCTTTACGCAAACATACTTGCCGCGCCGATCTCCGACAAACATGGCATTACCTCTTCTGGCCTTGCAGTGGCATTTATTATGCTCACGCACACCAGCATGAACCTGGAGAAGCGTCACGTCGGCCTGTTCTGCGGCCTTGTCGCCAGTTCATGGCTGGCGATGCTCGCATTGATGGCCTGGCGTCACGAAACAGCGCTGCCGGGAACCTTCATTTCTTCGCTTTTCGATCTGGATCTCGGGCTGGCGATCAGCTTCGTCTTTACGGGTTGTGCGGTCCTCATGCTTGTCTCCGACAAGGAGGAGGCGCGGCTGGAGGCAAACAGGACCGAACAAAGACGTCACAATCTGTCGCGCTTCTTCTCGCCCTTCGTCATCTCGGATCTGCAGGACGCCAGCGCCATACTGGACCTCGAGCGGCGCGATGCCGCCATCATGTTCGTCGATCTCCGCAATTTCACCAGCTATTCGGAGTCCGCTCCACCCGCAGAACTGGCCTCGGTGCTTGTGGAGTACCGAAGGCTCGTCGCGGGTGCCGTGATCGATCATGGCGGGACGGTCGACAAGTTCATGGGCGACGGCGTCATGGCTGTTTTCGGGCAGCCCAAGCCATCGGCCGACGACCCTGACAGGGCCCTGGCGTGCGCCTTGCATCTTACGGCTGCACTGGAGGAATGGCGGACCCGGCATGCGGCCGGGGGAGGCGAGACCGCGTTCCGATCAGCTATTGGCCTGCACTACGGCTCGATTGTCGGCGGCGTGCTTGAGAGCGGGTTTCACGACGAATTCACGGTTATCGGCGATACGGTCAATGTAGCGCAACGCCTGGAAGGATTGGCAAAACGACTCGACGCGGCGCTCGTCGTGTCGCGCAGCCTGCTTGAGCAAACGTCCGCCAGTCAGGCAGAGCATGGATGGGAGCGGTTGAGCGATGTGGTTCTTCCGGGTCGCCGCAGGCCGATCGATATCGCCTACCTGCCGCGCTTCGAACCGTCGGACGGGTCCAGTGCTCGCGTCATCCGTCGCCGGTCCGAACCCACCATCGATCGTTTGGCATTCGACAGGACGCGACCTGACGCTGCTTGAAGCGCGTCGCGTCGGAACAGATCAAGTCCCTGTTTTTGATGCATGTCGTTGTCCCGAAACCGGGTCGGGCGACATGCATGGGCCGTCGCTCGCTACCCGCCGGTTCCGGGTGGCTGTACGCTAAAGAATTCAGCGACCTGAACCGGTTCTATGAGACCGGAACGCCGCAGACGGCCTTCCACAGATCGGTTTTCCAGCCATCGGCATCGTCGGCCGATCTCCCCGGATCGACTTGATACCGGGCGCCCCCGACAAAAATGGTGGCCGGCCGCGCGCATCGCACACGGGCGCGATGGGCGCTCCTGTCGCTGTAGCGCGACGCGTCGTCGGCCATGGTTTCGGTAAGCCCGATCGATACATCGAAGTCGTAACCCGCATCCGTGGACAGCCTGTTGCTCAGCAGGCTGAAATCCACGGTCGCGGAATCCGCAAAAGTGGAGGTGTGAAAAACCAGCGGTTCGGCGCCGCTCGCAGACGTCGACATCAACGCAATGGCAACCAGGAAATGACCTTTCATGTCAGCCTCCCAAATTTGACGTGAGCATTATGGCACGGAAGCGCGAAACCACCGAGTCTTGACCGTCGGGACGCAAGCACCTGCTCGATTAAGCCCATACGTCCTGACAGGCAGCCGATGCGCGGCCTATCAACGATTGTCGCGCTCGTCGCGGCCGGCAGTCTTGATCTGGTTCAGGTGACTGCCCTTGGACTGAGGGGAAATATGCGAACGGCCCTGCTGCGAAAGGCCCGTCCTGGCGCAGCGCTACCCCTGTGCCGCGGATTCAACTATCTCCCAACGCCATCTAGGCCCCCTTCACCCCCGGCCCAGCTTGCTCGCCTGCCGCGCCAGCGCCTCGATGCCGGCCCAGTCGCCACCCTGCACCATATCGTCCGGCGCCACCCAGGAGCCGCCGACGCAATTGACATTGGGCAGGCCGAGATAATCCCGCGCATTCCTCGCCGTGATGCCGCCCGTCGGGCAGAATTTCGCTCCGGCAATCGGCGACGACAGCGCCTTCAGGAAGGCCGCGCCGCCGGCCTGTTCGGCGGGAAAGAATTTCAGGAAATCGATCCCCGCCTCGAGCGCGGCCATGATCTCGCCGGGCGTGATCGTGCCCGGCAGAAGCGGCACGGCGCTGGCGTCCGCGGCCTTCACCAGCTGGCGCGTCAGGCCGGGGCTGACGATGAATGTCGCGCCGGCCTTTTCCGCCTCCTCGAACTGTCTGGCGTTGAGGATCGTGCCGGCGCCGACCACGGCCTCCTCGACTTCGCCGGCCACCCGCCGTATCGCTTCCAGCGCGTCCCTGGTGCGCAGCGTGATCTCGATCATCGGCAGGCCGCCGGCGGCCAGCGCGCGGGCCAGCGGCACGGCAATGGCCGCATCCTCGATCTTCAGCACTGGGATCACCGGCTGGTTTCCAAGCAGGGACAGGAGCTTTTCGGTCTTGCTGGACATGGCGGGCTTTCTCGTCGGGCGGTTCCGGTCGTCCCCGATCGGTTAGCAGATGCCCCGCGCCAAGTCCACGAAGCCGGGCGCGGACCGGTTCAGTCCGGCCACAGACGCCCTTTCAGCCAGCAGGCCAGCGACCGCCACAGTCCGGCGCCGCCTCGGCCGAAGGGCAGGGCGGCCTGGATCGCGGCGCGCGTCCGCGGTCCCACCAGCCCGTCGGCCGGCAGGCGGCGGTCGCGCTGGAAGCGTTTTACCGCCTCTGCGGTCGCCGCGCCGAACACGCCGTCATCCTCGAGCGGGTAGCCGAGCGCGCCGAGCAGGCGTTGCAGATCGGCCACCGCCTCGCCGCGCGATCCCCGGCCGAGCAGTGCCGGCGTCGCGTCGTCCGCGGGCTGCGCCGGGGCCGGGCGACCGGTGTGCCTGGCATAGGCCGCCGCCATCTTCACATGATAGGCATGGCGCCTGTAGCCCGGCCCGTTATAGCCGCGCGCAAAAGCCTCCCAGTCGTGGCTGCGGATGGCGGCGGCGAGCCCTGCCTTTTCGATGTAGCGCGCCATCAGCCTCGCCTGGCCGGCGGCGCCCTGCCGCGCTTCGGCCACCAGCGCGTCGACATCCGCAAAGTCGAGCCAGGCCCAGTGCGCGCCCATCACCTGGCCAAGCCCCCACGACACCGATTCGTAGGCGGCCCGCCCGTCGATCGCCGCCGCGCGTTCCAGCATCTTCCAGCGCGCCGCCTGGCCCGGCGGGTTGGCGATCTCGCCGGCGGCCGGCGAGGAAAGACCCTCGGCGCGGGCGCGTGTTCGATTGCTCCCGGAAAGCCGCTGGTCGAAATAATGGCCCTCGAAACGGATCAGCGGTTCATGGCGGCCGTCGACGATCGCAAAGGCCTGTCCACCGCTCTCGACTTCGGCGATGGCGAGCAGCGCGGCCGGCTCGATGCCGAAGCTTTCGGCGACGCCTTTTATGTCTTCTGCTGTTTTCGGGTCGAACATGACTTCCTGATCCTGTTTCGACCCATTTTCGCCGCAACGGCGGAAATGTGAATAAATTCCTGTTGCCAGAACGGGGCATTCAACCCTAATGCGCTGTAATATAACCGGTTTTTTTGGCGAGTTGAAAAAATTTCAGGAAATCTATACCCGTTTCCGATGACTTCCGAAGTTGAAACCGCGGCTTTCCGCGTCGCCGCTCTCTACCGCTTCTGCCGGCTCGAGCGGTTCGAGGCGCTGCGCGCGCCGCTCGCCGGCTTCTGTTCGGCCCGGGGCATCAAGGGCACGCTGCTTCTGGCGCGCGAGGGCATCAACGGCACGGTGGCCGGCCCGGCGGCGGCGATTTCGGCGCTCGTGGCGCATCTCGAGGCCATGCCCGAGTTTTCCGGACTGGAGGTAAAGTACAGTAATTCCAGCGAAATTCCCTTTCATCGCATGAAGGTTCGGTTGAAGCGCGAGATCGTCACCATGGGCCAGCCGGATATCGATCCGCTGCAGGACGCAGGCGCCTATGTCGCGGCCGGCGACTGGAACGCGCTGATTTCGGACCCTGGCACCATCGTCATCGACACCCGCAACGACTACGAGGTGTCGCTCGGCACGTTCCAGGGGGCCATCAATCCGAACACCGCGACATTCGGCGAATTCCCCGACTGGTTCGACCGTCAAGCTACTGATTTTACGGGTAAAAAAGTGGCGATGTTCTGCACCGGCGGCATTCGCTGCGAAAAGGCCACCGCCTATGTGAGGTCGCTCGGCATCGACGAGGTTTTTCATCTCAAGGGCGGGATTCTCAAATATCTTGAAGAGGTTAAGGCGCAAGACAGCCTGTGGCGGGGCGAATGCTTCGTCTTCGACGAGCGCGTCTCGGTGTCGCATGGGCTTGCGGTTGGCGAGGCGCAACTCTGCCGCGCCTGCCGCCATCCGGTCCTGCCGGAAGAGCGCAAGTCATTGAAATATCAGGAAGGCGTTTCCTGCGAGCGGTGCTTCGACAGCCGCTCGGAGGCAGACCGCGCGCGATTCGCCGAGCGCCAGCGGCAGGTGGAACTGGCCGAAAGGCGCGGCGCGGCGCGGCATATCGGCAGCTGAGCGCCGTTTCGCAACCTGCGACGGGTCATTGAATTGTCGCCATCGATGCCTGGCTGATATTGGCCTAACCGGTTGACTTTGTGCATTTCCGGCGGCTTTCATGCTGGATCCGGCGGACGCCTTGCTCGATGATGTTGAGGCAAATTCTCTGCGGGATCGACTTGGTAAGCGGTGTTCTCCTCCGGCTGGGATTTCGTCGCAGTCGAGGATTCCGGTTAAGGTTTCGTTAACCCTTCGGGCGCATCATTTCATCAGTCGGATCGGCTTTCCTCCTCCCAAGCCTGGTCCAGATCAGGGCGGTCGCCAATGGCCGCCCTTTTTGATGGCAACCTTGCAACCGTCTCGATCATTTGCGATGCGTGGCTTGTTCAGGGGAGGATGATTTCATGACCGACGGCAAGACCGCAATCGTCACAGGGGCTGGCACCGGCATCGGCAAGGCCGTGGCGACGGCGCTTCTTGCGGGCGGATGGAACACCGTTTTCGTCGGCCGCCGCAAGAACCTGCTAGATGAGGCCATCGCGGCCGCCGGCGTGACCGACGGCAGGGCGCTCGCTGTCGGCTGCGACATCACCAGGCCGGACGAGGTGGATGCGCTCTACGCCGCGGTCGACGAGACCTTCGGCAGGGTCGATCTGCTGTTCAATAATGCAGGCATGGGCTTCAAGACTTCGACCATCGACGAGGTGCCTGTCGAGGTCTGGACCGAGGTCGTCAATGTCAATCTGACGGGATCGTTCCTGTGCGCCCGGGGAGCGTTCGCTGCCATGCGCCGGCAGAAACCCATGGGCGGCCGCATCATCAACAACGGCTCGATTTCGGCTCATGTCCCGAGACCCGGGTCGGTTCCGTACACGGCGAC
>JBKJRE010000236.1:0-8978 GCA_046594775.1 Rhizobiaceae bacterium
CCGGAGGTAAACTCCTTTATGAAGCCGTCAATGCCTGCATCCGGTTCGTCGGGTCGCTCAACGCCTGCCATGTCGTGACCGTCGAACATTTGCGCGGCGGCGGCGGAAACCTGCATCCGGTGCAGCAGGCGATGGTCGATTTTCACGGTTCGCAATGCGGCTTCTGCACGCCGGGCTTCGTCATGTCGCTTTACGCGCTGTGGATGAAGTCGCCCGATCCATCGGATGCGGCCATCGAGAAGGCGCTGCAGGGCAACCTCTGCCGCTGCACCGGCTATGAGGCGATCATGCGCGCGGCGCGCGCCATCTCCAGCTACGGCAAGACGGCGAAGGATCCGTTGGCTGCCGAGCGCAAGGCGATTGCGGCAAGGCTTGCGGCTATCAAGGACGGTTCGCGGATCGAGATCGGCGACAGCGGGTCGATGCTGGTCGTGCCGGCCGATGTCGACGACTTCGCCCGGATATTTGAGGACCAGCCGCAAGCAACGGTCGTTGCCGGTTCGACCGATGTCGGATTGTGGGTGACAAAGCACATGCGCGCGATCGCGCCGGCGGTCTTCATCGGCAATCTCGACGGGCTCTGCGCCATCTCGGAGCATGATGGCGTCATCGCCATCGGGGCCGGCGTTACCTACAGCGACGCGTTCTCAATGCTTGCCGGGCGAATTCCGGCCCTGGGGCCGCTTTTCGACCGCATCGGAGGCGAACAGGTTCGCAACATGGGCACCATCGGCGGCAACATCGCCAATGGCTCGCCCATCGGTGACACGCCACCGCCAATGATCGCACTTGGCGCAAGCCTGACGCTGCGGCGAGGCAAGAAGCGGCGCACGATTCCGCTCGAGGCATTCTTCATCGCCTATGGCAAGCAGGACCGCAGGCCGGGCGAATTCGTCGAGGCCGTGCATGTGCCGGTGCCGGCAAAGGGCGTTCACTTCGCTGTCCACAAGATCACCAAGCGGCGCGATGAAGACATCACCGCTGTGCTGGGCGCCTTTCACCTGACGCTGGCGAAGGATGGCTCAGTCGCTGCTGTCCGCATCGCCTATGGCGGCATGGCGGCGACGCCGAAGCGGGCCCGGTCGGTCGAGGCCGCGCTCGTCGGCAGGCCCTGGACGGAAGCGTTGGTCGAGGCGGCGATTGCCGCGTATGATGACGATTTCTCGCCATTGACGGACATGCGCGCTTCGGCCGATTACCGGATGCTTGCGGCCCAGAACCTGCTGCGGCGCTTCTTCATCGAGACGACCGGCACCCGGGCGCCGGTGCAGGTGTCGAGAAGCGTGGCTGCGTGAGAGACATGTCATGAACAGGCACTCAGCACCCGATCTGAAGGCGGCCAAGATCAGCGGCGGCGTCGCTACCCAGCAGCGCCACGATTCCGCGCACAAGCATGTTTCCGGCCAGGCCGTCTACATCGACGACATGCCCGAACCGGCCGGCACGCTGCATGGCTGCCTCGGCCTGTCGACCGTGGCGCATGGAAAGATCCGGAAAATGGACCTTTCGGCCGTGCGCGCTGCGCCAGGCGTGGTGGATGTTCTGACCGGACATGACGTTCCTGGCGTCAACGACATCTCGCCGACTGGCCGTCATGACGAGCCGGTGCTGACGGTCGACACGGTGCAGTTCTACGGCCAGCCGATCTTCTGCGTCATTGCCGATACCCGCGAGCAGGCTCGCCGTGCCTGCCCTCTGGCGAAGGTCGAATACGATCAAATGCCGGCGATCATCGACGTTGCCGCTCTCGACCCGAAGCAGAGCAAGCTGGTCACGCCGCCGCTTACCCTGAAACGCGGCGACGCCAAGGGCGCCATCGCCAAGGCGCCGCGACGGCTGAAGGGCCGGATGCGGCTCGGCGGCCAGGATCATTTCTATCTCGAGGGCCAGATCGCCTTTGCGGTGCCGGGCGAGGACCAGGACGTCACCCTCTATTCCTCAACGCAGCACCCGAGCGAAGTGCAGCACATGGTCAGCCATGCGCTCGGGGTGCCGAGCCACGCCGTGACGGTTGAAATCCGGCGCATGGGCGGCGGCTTCGGCGGCAAGGAAACGCAGGGCAACCAGTTCGCGGCACTGGCGGCGATTGCCGCCAAGAAGCATCATCGCGCCGTCAAGATCCGGCCCGACCGCGACGACGACATGACCGCGACCGGCAAGCGCCATGACTTCATGATCGACTATGAAGTCGGCTTTGACGATGACGGCAACATTCTGGGCGTCGACTACGTATATGCGGCGCGCTGCGGCTTTTCGTCGGACCTGTCGGGTCCGGTTACCGACAGGGCCCTGTTTCACTGCGACAATGCGTATTTCTGGCCGGCGGTAAGGGCGGTCTCGGCTCCTCTCTACACGAATACCGTCTCCAACACCGCCTTTCGCGGCTTCGGCGGGCCGCAGGGCATGATTGGCGCCGAGCGGGTCATCGACGAGGTGGCGTTTGCCACCGGCAAGGATCCGCTCGATATCCGAAAACGCAATTTCTACGGCGACACCGAACGAAATGTCACACCGTACCACCAGACGGTGGAGGACAATGTCATCCAGCGGATCGTCGCGGAACTGGAGGCAAGCTCGAACTATGCCCGCCGGCGGCGGGAGATCGCCGCCTTCAACGCCAACAGCCGCATCATCAAGCGCGGGCTGGCGCTGACGCCCGTAAAGTTCGGCATTTCCTTCACCGCCACGCATTTCAACCAGGCCGGCGCGCTGGTGCATGTCTACACCGACGGATCGGTGCATCTCAACCATGGCGGCACCGAGATGGGGCAGGGACTCTACGTCAAGGTCGCGCAGGTGGTGGCGGAAGAATTCCAGATCGACATCGACCAGGTGAAGATCACCGCCACGACGACAGGCAAGGTGCCGAACACCTCGGCGACTGCCGCCTCGTCCGGCGCCGATCTCAACGGCATGGCAGCGCAGGCCGCGGCGCGCACCATCCGCGACAGGCTGACGGATTTTGCGGCCGACAAATACCAGGTGCCGCTCGACCAGATCGAGTTCCTGCCCAACCGGGTGCGGATCGGCAACCAGGAGATAAGCTTTGCGGAACTCGTGGCGCAGGCCTACCTGGCGCGCATCCAGCTATCGGCGGCGGGCTTCTACAAGACGCCGAAAATTCACTGGAATCGCGACAAGGGCGAGGGCCGGCCGTTCTATTATTTCGCCTATGGCGCGGCCTGCTCGGAAGTCTCGATCGACACACTGACCGGCGAATATGTCGTCGAACGGACTGACATTCTGCACGAGACCGGCCGTTCCCTGAATCCGGCTATCGATCTCGGCCAGGTGGAGGGTGGGTTCATTCAGGGCATGGGCTGGCTGACAACCGAGGAGCTGTGGTGGGATGACAAGGGCAGGCTGCGCACATTCGCACCTTCGACCTACAAGATCCCCCTCGCTTCCGACCGGCCGAAAATATTCAATGTGACGCTTGCCGACTGGAGCGAAAACCGCGAATCGTCGGTGCACCGTTCCAAGGCGGTCGGCGAGCCGCCGCTGATGCTCGGCATGTCGGTGCTGCATGCCCTGTCGGATGCGGTGGCAAGCGTCGCCGACCACAGGATCTGCCCGCGCCTCGATGCTCCCGCCACACCCGAGCGGGTGTTGATGGCGGTCGAGCGGGTGCGCCGGGAGGCGGCGGCGTAGCGGAGACGCGGTTTGACGTCCAATCGAGCGGTGAACGGTGGGGGAACGGGCAAATGAGCAAGAAGTCGGATGCTGAATATCTGCGGATGGCTGTCGAGGTTTCCGAACGCTCGAAGGCCGGCGGCAATCACCCGTTCGGGTCAATACTGGTGGACCCCGACGGCGCGGTGATCGGCGAGGGGCTGAACAGCATGTCGGTGGATCGCGGACCGGGACACTCGGAATCCAATCTGGCCCGCGACGCGGCCCGCAAACACGCGCCGGACCTCCTTCGGCAATGCACGCTTTACACCTCGGTGGAGCCTTGCACCATGTGCGCGGGAACGATCTACTGGGCGAACATCGGCAAGGTCGTCTACGGGCTGTCCGAAAAGCGGCTGGCCGAAATGACCGGCGACAATCCGGAAAACCTGACCCAGGATCTGCCTTGCCGTGACGTGTTCAAGGCCGGCCGCTGGCAGGTCGAGGTTGTCGGCCCGGTGCCCGAAGTGGAAAATGAGGTGCTGAAGCCCCATCTCGGGTTCTGGGATCAATAGGGATTTCCGGGTTGTCGATCTGTTCGAATGCCGTCGACCAATCGACCGATCGGTGATGGGAACTCGATCAAATGCCTAGTTCCAGCCCAGAACTGTCTGCGTTTCTCGACGCGGCGCCGGCTGTGGCCCTGGTCGAAGTCGCGGACGCCAAAGGCTCGACGCCGCGCGAGAAGGGCGCCTGGATGCTCGTGTCGCCTCACCGCATCTTCGGCACCATCGGCGGCGGACAGCTTGAATTCATGGCGATAGACAGGGCGCGCGAGATGCTGGCCGCCTCAACCAACCCAGACGGTGCATCTGAAACACTTTCGCTCGAGGTGCCGCTCGGTCCCGAGATCGGACAATGCTGCGGGGGCCGGGTAGAGCTTTCCCTGCGCCCTCTGGATGCGGCATTGCGGCAGGACGTGCTGGATCGAGCCGATGCGGCAGATGCGCGGCGCCCGCATGTCTATCTGTTTGGCGGCGGTCACGTCGGCCATGCGCTGGCGTCAGCGCTCGACCTGCTGCCGCTGCAAACTGTGGTGGTGGAGACGCGGGCCGAAGCGCTGGACGATATGCCTGACGGGGTCGACACAAAGCTGACCCCGGTGCCGGAGGAGATGGTGCGCGACGCGCCGGCCGGCTCCGCCTTCGTGGTGCTGACGCATGATCACGCGCTCGACTTCCTGATTGTCGCCGCAGCGCTGGAGCGACAGGACGCCGCCTATGTCGGCATGATCGGCTCGAAGACCAAGAAGGCGACATTCAAAAGCTGGTATTTCCGTGAGGCGGGTGGCAGCGAGCATTCTTATGCAAGGCTGGTCTCGCCGATCGGAGGATACAACGTCAACGACAAGCGGCCAGCGGTGATCGCCGCATTGGCCGCTGTCGAAATATTGACCGCTCTGACTGCACACTGAGCGGGCTGGCCACTTGAAGCCGGAGCGTCAGTCCGGCTCCTGCGTGTGGGCTTCGAGGAACCAGAGAAGCTTGTCGAGCGAGCGCGAATAGGCAGTGAAGATATCGGCGGTGTCGGCATCGCCGGCCTCGTCGGCGTCATCGATTGATTGGCGCGCCAGCTTCGCGGCGGCAGCGTAGCGGTCGATCAGCGCCGCGAGGTGATCCCTGGTCTTGTGAATGTCGGTGGGATAGGGCTTCAGGCCGCTCGACTTCACAACCTCCTGCGACGTGCCGTGGGCCGTGCCGCCAAGCTGCACGGCGCGCTCGGCGATCGTGTCGACATGACCGTCGAGTTCCTTGCGGAACGTGTCGAGCATCTCGTGAATAGCGATGAAATTAGGGCCCTTGACGTTCCAGTGCGCCTGCTTGGTGGTCAGCGCCAGATCGATCGAATCGGCGAGGCGGGCGTTGAGAATTTCGATCGACTGCTTCCTGGCGTTCGACTTGAGGTCGTTCTTGGTGGGGATGGTATCCATCGGGGTCTCCTTGCAATGCGTGCATGCGCTGGCCGGCTTGTTCGGTTCGCTCAACCGGACCGCACAGCGCACACATATGTCGGTCACTCGTTGATGCAAGGACGCCGGCGCTACAGCCCTGACCGGGCAGGAATTTGCATGATTTACCCGCTAGCGGCCGGCCAGCAGGTCCTTGATGAGGCGTTGGCAACGCTCGGCCATGAAATCGAGCAGCAATCTGACCTTGGGGTCCTGAAGGTTTTTGTGGGGATAGACGGCGGCCAGTTGAATGGGGGTGGGCGGCGTATCGGCGAGGATTATCCGCAGCCGCTGGTCGCGAATGAAGGGCTCTACCTCGAAACGGGGCTTGTTGACGATGCCGCGACCGGCCAGCGCCCAGCCCGTCAGCACATCGCCATCGTCGGAATCGAAAGGACCGCGCACCTCGACTTTCTGTTGGCCTGACGGCATCGAGAACGTCCATAAATATTCGCGCATGCCGGGATAGCGAAGCATCAGGCAGTCATGCCGGTCGCCGATGAGGTCCTGGGGGCTGGCCGGCTCGCCGCGCGCGGCAAGATATGAGGGGGCAGCGACAAGCACGCGCTCGCAATCCATGATGCCGCGCATGCGCAGGCTGGAATCTTCCAGACGGCCGAGCCGGAAAGCAACGTCGATGCCTTCCTTCATGATGTCCACATCATGGTCCGACAGCCGCAGGCGGACCTCGATGTCGGGATATTTGTCGCGAAAGTCGGGGATACCGGAGGCGATCAGACGCCGGCCGAGTCCGAGCGGCGCGGTGACCCGAATGGTGCCGCGCGGCTGCCCTGAAAGCGCACTGACGGCGGCTTCGGCCTCGTTTACCGAATCGAGGATAGTCTGGGCGCCAGCATAGAACACCGTGCCGTGTTCGGTGGGCATCAGCTGGCGGGTTGTCCGGTTGAACAGCCGGACACCGAGATGCTTTTCAAGCTCCTTGATGCGATTTGAGACGACCGCCGGCGATATGCGCATGTCTCGACCGGCAGCCGAAAGATTGCCAAGTTCGACGACCCGGACGAAGACGGCGATGTTGTCGAGATAGGCCATTTGGCGTCAGCCCTTGTTCGGCGCATGGCGGCGAGGCGCGAACACCGATCCTAGTATTTTCCAGATTTTTTTGAAAGTCATCGTGCATGTGCCCTCTTTCCGTTTGAACACGATCTCGTAAAGTCCGGGAACGGAGAGGGCCTTAGATGAACGATTTCGCGATATTCTGGGAATGGTTGAACTTCGGCGTTCGCTGGCTGCATGTGGTGACAGCCATCGCCTGGATCGGCTCATCCTTTTATTTCGTGGCGCTGGACCTTGGGCTGAAGCAGCGTCCGGGAATGCCCCAAGGCGCCTCCGGCGAAGAATGGCAGGTGCATGGCGGCGGCTTCTATCACGTCCAGAAATATCTGGTGGCGCCGGCCGAGATGCCCGAACATCTGACCTGGTTCAAATGGGAATCCTACGCCACTTGGCTGTCGGGATTCGCCATGCTGGTGCTGGTCTATTATGGCAGCGCGGAACTGTTTCTCATCGACCGCAACGTGCTTGACGTTTCCGTGCCGCTCGCAATTGGCATTTCGCTGGCTTCGATCGGCATCGGCTGGGTGATCTACGATCTGCTGTGCAAGTCGCCTCTGGGCAAGAGCGAGACGGCGCTGATGCTGGTGCTCTATGGCGTTCTGGTGATCATGAGTTGGGGTTACACGCAGCTGTTCACGGGACGGGCGGCCTTCCTGCATCTTGGCGCCTTCACCGCAACAATCATGACCGCGAACGTGTTCCTCGTCATCATCCCCAACCAGAAAATCGTCGTTGCGGACCTGATCGCCGGCCGCAAGCCTGATCCGAAATACGGACGCATCGCCAAGACACGTTCGCTGCACAACAACTACCTGACGCTGCCCGTCATCTTCCTGATGCTGTCGAACCACTACCCGCTGGCCTTCGCGACCGAATTCAACTGGGTGATCGCTTCGCTGATCTTCATCATCGGCGTGCTGATCCGGCACTATTTCAACACGGTCCACAAACACGGAGGCACGCCCAACTGGACCTGGCTGGTGGCCGGCATCCTGTTCATCGTCATCATGTGGCTCTCGACGGCGCCGAAGACACTGACGGGCGAAGACAAGCTTGCTGCCTCGGCCGAGCCCTTCGTCGCCTCGGCCCATTTTCCGGCGGTGCGCGATGCGGTGCTGGGCCGATGCGCCATGTGCCACGCCTCCGAACCCTCCTATGAGGGCATCCATGAGGCGCCCAAGGACGTGGTCCTGGAAACAGATCCGGAGATCGCCAACCATGCGCGACAGATCTACCTGCAGGCTGGCCGCAGCCACGCCATGCCGCCCGGAAATGTGACGCAGATTTCGCCGCAGGAGCGCGCGCTGATCGTCGCCTGGTTCGAAGAGGCGCGGCGATAGGATGAGCGAACTC
This sequence comes from Rhizobiaceae bacterium, assembly GCA_046594775.1. Classification (GTDB taxonomy): domain Bacteria; phylum Pseudomonadota; class Alphaproteobacteria; order Rhizobiales; family Rhizobiaceae; genus CAMYMG01. Next base: position 8,051 of record JBKJRE010000236.1, read on the forward strand.
CTGCTGCGCGGCCGCACCCTGAGCTTCCTGCGCTGGCCCGACAGCGCTGAAGACCATGCCGCCTTCGCCTATGAGGAAGATGGCGGGCTGCTGTTGCGAGGCGGGAAAATCGTCGCGGCGGGGGCCTATGCCGATATCGTTGCCTCGACCGGTGAGGGCGTTGCTACGGTTGACCACCGGCCGCATCTGCTGCTTCCCGGTTTGATCGACGCGCATGCGCATTTTCCGCAGATGCAGGTGATCGCCTCGTATGGGGCCGAACTGCTCGACTGGCTGAACCAATACACGTTTCCGGAAGAGTCGAAATTCGGGAATCCGCAGCACGGCCGCCGCATCGCCAGGCTGTTTCTCGACGAGATGCTGCGCCAGGGGACGACCACGGTGGCGGCCTATTGCTCGGTCCACAAGGAGTCCGCGCAGGCCTTCTTCGCCGAAGCGCTCGAGCGAAACATGCTGGTCATCGCCGGCAAGGTGATGATGGACCGCAATGCGCCTGAGGCCGTGCTCGACACGCCGCAGAGCGGCTACGACGACAGCCGGGCGTTGATCGCGGAATGGCATGGGCGCGGGCGAGGGCTCTACGCCATCACGCCGCGCTTCGCCATCACCTCGTCGCCAGAACAAATGGAAATGGCGGGCGCACTGGCGCGTGAATACCCGCAACTGCATGTCCAGACGCATCTGTCGGAAAACCACGCCGAGATCGCCTTCACGCATGACCTTTATCCATTGTCGCGCGACTATACGGATGTCTACGAACATTATGGCCTGCTTGGATCGCGCAGCCTGTTTGGCCATTGCATCCATTTGTCGGAGCGCGAGGCGGACGTCCTGTCCGGGTCGCGGTCGGTAGCGGTGTTCTGCCCGACGTCCAATCTCTTTCTCGGCTCGGGCCTGTTCGACTACCAGCGCTACCGCCGCCGTGAAA
>JBKJRE010000360.1:0-4138 GCA_046594775.1 Rhizobiaceae bacterium
CATTGGCGCGGTCGATCAGCTTTTCTTCTTCAATGACGTCAAGCACCGCAAGCGCCGCCGCACAGGCAATCGGGCTGCCGGCATAGGTGCCGCCAAGGCCTCCCGGATCGGGTGCATCCATGATCGCCGCGCGTCCGACGACGCCCGACAGCGGGAAACCGCCAGCCAGCGATTTGGCGATTGTCATCAGGTCCGGCTCGACGCCCGAGTTCTCGATTCCGAACATTTTCCCGGTTCGGGCAAAGCCGGTCTGCACCTCGTCGGCGATCAGCAGAATTCCATGCTCGTCGCATATGGCGCGCAAGGCGACCAGCAGCTCCGTCGGCGCAGGATGGAACCCCCCCTCTCCCTGCACCGGTTCGATGATGATCGCAGCCACGTTCACAGGGTCGACATCGGCGCGGAAAAGGTACTCGATGGCCTTCAGCGTGTCGGCGACAGTGACACCGTGCTGCGGAACCGGGAAAGGCACGTGCCAGACACCGGCCGGCATCGGCCCGAACTTCTTCTTGTAGGGCGCGACCTTGCCGGTCAGCGCACTCGTCATCAGCGTCCGGCCATGGAAGGCCCCTGAAAAGGCGATTACATTTGTCCTTCCCGTCGCCGCGCGCGCGATCTTGACCGCATTTTCGACGGCCTCGGCCCCGGTCGAGAACAGGATCGTCTTTGCGTCGCCCGAGAAAGGGGCCAGCGCATTCAACCGTTCGCACAGCGCTATGTAGGGTTCGTAGGGAACGATCTGAAAGGCCGTGTGCGTGAAGTGGTTCAGTTGTTCCGAGACCGCCTTGATCACTTTCGGATGCCTGTGGCCAGTATTCAGCACCGCGATGCCACCGCCGAAATCGACATAGCGGTTTCCGTCCACATCCCAGATTTCAGAGCCTTCCGCGCGCTTGGCAAAAACCGGATAGGCGGTAGCGATGCCGCGCGGAAGGGCTGCGGTCCGCCTCGCCTGGAGCTCTGAATTGCTGGTCATCTGGAGCCTCTTGCTTCTAACGGGTGGCGAACTCTGTAGAACTTTCCCAATACAGCGATATGCAGTTTGAATGGCTGCTTGTCATCCTGCCAGCTGAACACGTCCTATGGTTCAGCTCAAGGTTGCTGCGGGCCAAGTCAGGATCTGCGTCGCCGGCCATCGACGCTGTCCGCTTCTACACGAACGGCACGCCGACCTCGTATTTCCTCGGCACCAGACGCTTCATATAGGCCCTGCCCTTTTCGGACAGGCCGGTCCCCGTGGAATCGAGATAGTCATCGGGCATATGCCTGGTCTTGGCCGCGACACTCGACAGCGGCACGATCTTCAATACCGTCTTTTCACCGTCATACTGCAGCGCTACCGAACCGCCGCCCTGAGCCACCGCTTCCACGGCATGAACGCCGGCGTCGAAGGCTTCCTGCTGATCGACCTTGCTGATGGCTGCAATCGAGCCGCGCGGCATGTAGCCCAACGAGTCGACGCGGGCGCGCTGACCGGGAAGTCCGTCGCGCAGCGCATGCTCGAAGGCCAGGCCGAGGTCGCCGCCCGACAGCTTGAGATTTCCATGCGCGTCTCTCTCGAGTCGTTCCTCAGGCACTATTGTCTCGACGAGAGACCTGCCATCTTCGGTCGACACACCCTCGGACACCGCCACAACGCATCGCTTGTGACGGTCAAGCCTGGCGCGCACGTCGTCAATGAACCGCGGCACCGAAAAGGCCCGCTCCGGTACATAGATCAGATGCGGCCCGCTATCTTCATCGAGCCGCCAGGCCGCGGATGCAGCGGTCAGGAAACCCGCGTGACGGCCCATGACGATAGCCACATAGACGCCAGGCAGAGCGCGGAAATCGAGATCGACCGACAGGAAGGCTCCGGCTACGAATTCGGCCGCCGAGATGAAGCCTGGCGTATGGTCGTTCTCCATCAGATCATTGTCGATGGTTTTGGGGGCGTGCACGAAGGCCATGGATCCCCCCGACGCATCGGTCAGGATCTGCTGCGTGCCGGATGTGTCGTTGCCGCCGATATAGATGAACGCGTCCGCGGACGCCTTCTTCAGACCCTGCAATACTTTTTCGCAATAGGCAGCGTCAGGTTTGTCCCGGGTCGATCCCAACGCCGCGCTGGGGGTTCCGGCAATCAGTCTGAGCTGCGCCTCGGGCAGGTCCGACAGCACCACATAGTCTCCGTCTCGAACTCCTCTGACCCCATGCCGCGCACCCAGAACACGTGCCTTCGGAAAACGGCGGCGAACCTCAAGCGTCGCACCCACCATCGTCTGGTTGATCACCGCTGTCGGGCCTCCGCCCTGCGCGATCACGAATGTTTCGGCCATATCCTTTTTGCCTCCATAAGCACTGCATTGGCGGCACAATTGCCTGTCTGATGAGCCAGCGCAACGCCGTCACGCCCGAAAAAAGGGGATACGCGAAGGGCGGCCGGGCAAACCCACTTTGGGAAAACGTTGGCCGTCAGGCTTTGGATTTGGAGGACGCTGTACGCTTTTCGTCCCTCAGCCCCTCCATGGCCGCGCCTATGTCGATCCGCGCCTTCAGGGGAAGGTGATCCGAAGCCACTTGCGCCAGCGGCGAATTGTGGACCTCGAGTTTGGCGACAAGACCGGGTGATCCGATGACCCGATCGAGCGCGATCACCGGAAAATACGACGGGAAGCTGAAATGCTCATGTGAGAGGGGCCCGAATACCGGTCTGAGCGCCAGCAGCGACGAGCGGCTGCCGGGCCGCCACTCGTTGAGGTCCCCCAAAAGCAGAACCGGCCTCGCTGGCCCGTTTTCTATGGCGTCGAGGATCGATTGAATTTGCCATCTGCGACTGCGCCTCAGCAGCCCGAGATGCGCCGCAACCATTCTGAGCGGCCCGGCTGGAAGCGCCATATCGACAAGCAGAGCGCCGCGCGGTTCGGCGCCCGGCAGAGAGAGCCGACGAATGTTCTCCACCGACCCCGTCTTCATCAGCAGCGCGTTTCCGTGCCACCCGTGCCCGTCCAGCTTTTCGGATGTCGGAACGAGCGAAAGGCCGGTCTGGCGTTCCAATTGGTCGAGATCCAGCAGCCCGCGACGGCGCCCGAAGCGCTCGTCGGCTTCCTGTATCGCAACGACGTCGGCGTCCAGTTCGGCAATGACGGCGGCGATGCGCGCCGGGTCGAATCGACCGTCCGTGCCCACACATTTATGGATATTGTAGGAAGCTACAGTGATCTCGTTGCCGCTGCCCTCAAGCGGGTGCCCGCCGCTTGAGCCGGGCCTGACAGTCTGTAGCGACTGCAGATGACTTCGGAGCCTTATCTTGATTGAACCGAAACGTCGTGTGGTACGTCTCAGGCGCGCAATCAAGGCCGGGTCGAGAAAGTCAGGACGGCTTTTGGTCATCTTCTGGCCTTCGGCTGTATGCGAGGTGCAGTGATAGCTGGACACGGCCGGCGTGAAAAGCCGCTCTACAGACAAGAGTCGAGTTTGGCGAAAGAAGCGTATTGGCTGCCCCGCCTCGCCGCGCTTCAATCTGGCGTTGCGAGATGCCTGTTGCACTGAAAGAGACCGGTAGGCGGTCGACAGCAGTTCCAGGCTTCACCGCTTTCGGGGCAGGATCCACTGCCGAAAACCCGCGTCAGCGGCTTCTGCCTATCACCTGATCGGTATTGGCCAGAAGTTTTCGCACGGCGTTGCGCGCCGCATCGGGACGACGCAGTCGGACGGCCCTCTCGATGGCTTCGTGCAGGGTTTGGGCGGTGCGGACATCGTTGAACTCCCGCGTCACGAACACGAAGAGATGGTTCAACGCCGACTCGATCAGCACGCCGAGCGGCACGAGCAGATCATTGCCTGAAGCGCGCAAGATGGCCAGATGAAACCGCGTGTCGGCCTCGGTGCGGCTGGATAGCGATTGAGCCTCTCCCATCTCGCGGCAGGCAGCGCTGATCTCGGCCATTTCCTCTTCGGAACGGCGCAGCGCCGCCAGCGCCGTCGCTTCGGGTTCTATGATATGTCGAAATTCCTGCACCGTACGCAGGAATGACGCGCGATCCGGGGCCATTGCGTACCAGCCCAGCACGTCGCGGTCGAGCAGGTTCCAGCGTTCCCGGGGCTCCACCCAGCTGCCGATCTTGGGACGGGAGCTGAGCAGGCTCTTGGCCATCAG
>JBKJRE010000064.1:0-3347 GCA_046594775.1 Rhizobiaceae bacterium
CGCCAGAATCAGCACCGTGTCCAGCAGGCAGGCCTTGGCGACCAGCGGCGGAATGCCTGCCGGATCGACCCCGAGCATCTCGCCATAGAGCTCGAAAAACAGTGCGTGGAACTGCTGGGTCAACAGCACATAGCCGAAGTTGATGTCGTTCAGCGACACAAAGTACCAGCCCCAGAAGATGCCCATGGGCAGAGCCCAAAGCGCTATCACCCAGCGCATCGGCGACCCCCGTCCTGTGGGTGGAAACCGCAGACGACAGTCTGCCGAAGTGCCTCGCATGTGATCGAAAATTGCAGCATGAGAATCCTGTCTGTGCGTCTGAAAGACTGGCCCCGCAGCAATTGCGTTGCAATATAAACCATTTGTTAAGGTTAACAAAAGCGATAGCTGGGGACATCGCCTCAGGTGCTTGACGATTTTTCGTCCGCGGGTCGCGCGGCAATCTACCTTGGCCTCCTGCAGGCAAATCCCCAATGCGCCGCCCGAACTCGCCCGCAACCGGTGCGGCGAAGACAATGTCTTCAATCTCGCCGGGAAACACTCTATGCGTCGGGCCTCGTTCAGCCAGACCCGTGACGCCATGCTCGCCATCTTCGAAAGCATCCTGCCTGTCTTCCTGCTTATCGCCGCCGGCAATCTGCTGCGGCGCGCCAGCGTCATAGAGAAGACTGCATGGCCGGGCCTCGAGCAGCTCGGCTACTGGTTCTTATACCCGACGCTGCTGTTCTCGACGATCCTCAAGGCCGATTTCTCCGGCCTTGCCATCGATGCCATCATGGCCGCGCTGCTGGGCTCGGTGCTGGCTGTCTGCGCCTTCACCTACGCGTTGTTTCCGATACTCATTCGCTCCGGTCTGGTGACGCATGCGCAATATTCGTCGGTCTTTCAGACCAGCATCCGTTGGAATGCCTTCATCGCGCTGGCAGTCGCCCAGAAAATATTTCCGCCAGAGGCGATGGCCGTGGTGGCGCTCGCCATGGCCATCATCATCCTGCCGATCAATCTGGCGTCGGTCTATGTCGTTATGCAATTCGCCGACCGGCATTCGGGCTGGCGAGGCGTTGGCCGCAACATCCTGATCAATCCGCTGATCCTGTCGTGCCTTGCCGGCATCGTCATGCGTTTCATGCCTTTCGGGCTCTACGAACCGCTCGACGAGGCGCTTGATCTGGTGGGACGCGCCGCGCTCGGCATGGGCCTCATCGCGGTTGGCGCCGGACTGCGGCCGGAGGATCTCTTGCGCTCCGACTTCGCGCTGTTTGTTCCTGTGGCGATTAAGCTTGTGCTGTTTCCCCTGCTGACGATGGCTACCGCCATGGCTTTCGGCGTCTCCGGCATCGAGCTCGGCTACCTGACGCTCTGCGCATCCGTGCCGACGGCGATGAACGGCTATCTGCTGGCGCGCCAGCTCGGCGGCGATGCGCCGCTCTACGCCGCGGTCGTCACGCTGCAGACGGTCGTGTCGTTCTTCTCCATCCCGGCGATGCTGGCGCTGGCTCAGTTCGTCGGCGGATAGAGCGTATCGATGATCAGCCTCGCATCATGGCGCGCGTCGAGCATGCCGTAGGTGGTGCGCCACTGGCCCGCGAGCCGCGTCTCGATGAAAGCGTCGGCGATGCGACCGGCGCCCATGCGCTTGAGTTCGGCGGCAGCGGCCGACAGCGCCAGTTGCTCGGTCAGGATGCGCGCCGATCCGTCGTCGGTCGAGGCCACCTGCATGGCCGCGCGCAACACCGCCACGGTGCCCGGACCGCCCTGCCCCAGATCCTTCTCGATGCCCGCCAGCACTTCCTCGAACAGCGCCGGCGCGCGCTCAAGCACGCGCAGCACGTCGAGCGCCATCACATTGCCCGAGCCTTCCCAGATCGCGTTGACCGGCGCCTCGCGATAGTAGCGGGCCAGCGGCGCCTCCTCGACATAGCCATTGCCGCCGAGGCACTCCATCGCCTCATAGAGCAGCGCCGGGGCGATCTTGCAGACCCAGTATTTCACCACCGGCGTCATGGCGCGGGCAAACGACGCCTCGCCCCGGTGGCTCGCCGCCTCGTCGAAGGAACGCGCCAGCCGGAAGGAAAGCGCCGTCGCGCCGGCCACGTCCAGCGCCATGTCGGCGAGCACGCGCTGCATCAGCGGCTGGTCCACCAGCTTGGCGCCGAAAACCTGGCGATGCCTCGTATGGTGCACCGCTTCGGCAAGTCCCGCGCGCATCAGACCTGAAGAGGCGATGGCGCAGTCCAGCCGGGTCAGCGTCACCATGTCCATGATGGTCTTCACCCCGGCGCCGGGCTCGCCCACCATCTCGCCGATGGCGCCGACGAACTCGACCTCGGAGGAGGCGTTCGAGCGGTTGCCGAGCTTGTCCTTCAGCCGCTGGAAGCGAAAACCATTGCCTGTTCCGTCGCCCAGCAGGCGCGGCACCAGAAAGGCCGAAAGCCCCTCGCCTGCCTGCGCCAGCACCAGAAAGGCATCCGACATCGGCGCCGACATGAACCATTTGTGCCCGGTCAGGCGATAAAACCCGTTACCCGTTCTCTCGGCGCGCGTCGTGTTGGCGCGCACATCGGTGCCGCCCTGCTTCTCGGTCATGCCCATGCCAAGCGTCAGGCCGGTCTTTTCGACCGGCGGCTTCTGGCTCTGGTCATATTTGCGCCGGGTGATGCGGGGCGCCCATTCGCGAAACAGCTTCGGGCTCGCCATCAGCGCCGCCAGCGAGGCGTTGGTCATGGTGATCGGACACAGATGGCCGGTCTCCAACTGCGACGTCAGATAGAAGCGGGCCGCCCGTACTTGATGGCGGCGGCCGGTTTCGTCTCCGCCGTTTTCCCAGACCGAGGAATGCAGCCCGCTCGCCATGGAGCGGCGCATCAGCGCGTGATAGGCCGGGTGAAATTCCACAAGGTCGATGCGGTTGCCCTGCCGGTCATGCGTCCTCAGCGCCGGCGTTTCGGTATTGGCCAGCCGCGCCAGGTCCTGCGCTTCGTGGGTCAGGACGAAGCGGCCGAGCATGTCGAGGTCCTTGCGTACCGGCGCCGAAAAATCCTCGGCGATCTGGATCAGCAGGGGGTCGCCCCGCCACGCATTGCCGCCGCTGAGTGTCGGCGGCTGGTTGGTTACCTCGTGCGTCACGCTCTGTCCTTCATGCCTAGTCCGCACGGCGAATCCGCATCGCCTGTCGGGCTTTATAGCCCAAGCGCCTGCCGGCGCGACGAAAATACCGGGGGGAAGCGGAGCAATCCAACGGCTTTGTCTTGCAGCCCTCCCCCGGTCCCCCTATAGCACCCCCTTGAGATGATCGAAGCGCCCGCCCTGCCGCTCTACCCGCACCGCCACTTGCTCGGCATCGGCGA
>JBKJRE010000197.1:0-4485 GCA_046594775.1 Rhizobiaceae bacterium
TGTGGTGGAATAGGTTCGGCCCGATTTTTGCTGCCGAGATCCGCAAGAATCGCGCCGAGCAGCAACGTTCCTTGCCGCAATGGAGGTGGCACCTGGACGAGATTTTCGTGAAGATCAACGGCGAGCAGCACTACCTGTGGCGGGCGGTCGATCACGAGGGCGAGGTGCTGGAAAGCTTCGTAACGAAGACGCGGGACAAGAAATCTGCGTTGAGATTCCTGAAGAAAACCATGAAGCGGTATGGACGGGTTGCTGTCTTTGTGACCGACAAACTGCGGTCATACGGCGCGGCCTTGTAGGAGATCGGTGCAGCCGACAGGCAACAAACCGGCCGTTGGATGAACAATCGCGCCGAAAATTCTCACCTGCCTTTTCGACGACGGGAGCGGGCGATGCTTCGGTTTCGACGCATGCGAAGCTTACAGAAATTCGTCTCCGTCCACGCCTCGATCAGCAATCATTTCAACCAGGAGCGTCATCTCTACTCTCGACACAATTTCAAAGCCAACCGCGCCGCTGCTCTCGCCGAGTGGCGTCGACTCGGCGCGGCATAACGGACAGCAGCCCTGACCTTCCCGTAAACTGTTCTCATCCGTTTGACAGGACCTCGAAACCAAAAGCAAGGAGGGAACCTCAATCATTGGCCAGATCAGGCTTCGGGATATTTTTCATCAAGTTTATCGAGAAAACCGTCCGCCTCGGCGAGTATCTTTTTCTCACGTTCTCGCGACCATCCGGCAAGATTACGATAAGGCATCGACATCCTCGGGTTAGTTGAAAGCCGCTCTTTCTGTCGGATCAGAAAGGCCCAGTATAGGTAATTGAAAGGGCATGCCTTTGGTCCAGTCTTCTGCTTCACATCGTAGGTGCACCCGGCACAAAAATCCGACATCCGGTCGATGTAGGCCCCAGATGCAGCATACGGTTTAGACGCCATCTTCCCGCCATCCGCGAAGACCGCCATGCCGAGTGTGTTGGGCATCTCGACCCATTCGAACGCATCGGCATAAACGGCGAGGTACCAGCGCTCGATTTGCCGCGGTGCTATGCCTGCCAGAAGAGCAAAGTTGCCGGTCACCATCAGCCGCTGAATATGGTGAGAATAGGCGTGTTTCGCCGTACTGCCGATCGCCTCGCGGAGACACCGCATGTCGGTGGCGCCGGACCAATAGAACGCCGGCAAATTTCGGGTTGCATGAAGTACGTTTTGATCCGCGTAGCCCGGCATCAGAGTCCAGTAGACGCCGCGAACATATTCCCGCCAGCCTAGGATCTGACGTACGAAACCCTCTACGGCGTTCAAAGGTGCCTCGCCTGACCTCCACGCTGCTTCCGCTGCCCGGCAAACTTCGAAAGGGCAAAGCAGGCCGAGGTTCAAAGCAGGCGCCAGCAGACAATGATACAGAAATGGGGCGCCAGCTTTCATGGCGTCCTGATAATCTCCGAAGTTCGGCAGTCCATGTTCGACGAAATCGTCAAGCGCGCGAAGCGCATCAGACCGTGTCACCGGCCATCCGAATTCTTGAAGCTCTCCAAAATGATCAGGAAAGCGCTGTTCGACGAGAACCATCACCGCTCGTGTCATTTCGTCCGGCGAAAACCGCCGCCTCGCGAGTGGAACAGTGCTTGCCGGAAGCCTCTTTCGGTTCGCCCGGTCATAGTTCCATTCGCCGCCCGCCGGCTGATCGCCTTCCATGAGGAGCCCATGTTCGCGCCGCATCGCGCGATAGAAATGTTCCATCCGCCAGCTCCGGCGCCCGGAAGCCCAGGCAGCAAACCTTGTACGGCTAGCGAAAAAGCGACGATCAGAACGGATTTCCACCGGCGTGCCGGTGAGGGCTTCCCAGCCTTCGACCATCGCCTGGACGCGCCATTCCGAAGGTTCCGTCACCACTATGCGGCTCGGGCGATGCCGCGCAACGGCGCGTTGGACCTCGGTTGTGAAGCTGCCGGTATTTTCGGGCGCGTCGAGTTTTACATAGTCGACTGTCAGATCGCGCTGCCGGAGCGTCTCAGCGAAGTGGCGCATCGCCGCCAGCACCAGCACGATCTTCTGCTTGTGATGCCCGATGTGGGTGTTTTCTTCCATCACCTCCATCATCAGGACGACGTCACGATCTGAATCGAGGTGGTCCAGCGCACACAGGTCCAGAGATAGCTGGTCACCAAGAATAATTCTTAGGACGGTCATGACTGGGCCTGTCCTTGCCCCGACGCGGGTCGGGACGACGCATCGCGACAGCGATCCGAACAATATTTCACGTTCATCCAGTCGCGCGCCCATTTTTTTCGCCAGACGAAGGGCCGACGGCAAACCACGCAGAGCTTGGTCGGCAGATCGGTCTTGCGGCGCATCCCAGCCATGGGGTCACCAAGGCACTGGCTGACCGCGCCAGTCGAAGAACTCGCCGCTGGCGTCCGCCGTGAGTTGATCTACGACGGCGAGCAGATGTCGGGCGGCCGCAGCGGGTGAATGAACCTCTAACCCAGCCGACGAGAACGGAGCGGATAACGCCGTGGCGACGGTGCCGGGATGCAAGGCGATGCAAAGTGCGTCTGGAGATCGACGGGTCAATTCAACAGCCGCTGTCCGAACCAATTGATTAAGAGCCGCTTTGGAAGCCCGGTAGGAATACCAGCCGCCCAGCCGATTATCGCCGATGCTTCCCACTCGCGCGGACAGCGTCGCGAAGATCGACTTGCCCGACCGCGGCAACCGCGGCAGCACATGCTTCATGATCAGCGCGGGCCCGATCGCATTCAGCGCAAAAGCGCGCGCGAGATTGGCCGCGTCTAGTTGCCGCCAGCTCTTCTCGGGTGCTTGGCGACTATCATGGAGAAATCCCGTCGCATCGATCACCAGACGCAGCTCACCCTGATCGGCGGCGAAGGCCGCGGCACGTGCGATACTGCCTTCGTCCAGAAGGTCGATCGCTGGCGAGGTGCTGCGGCTGAACGAGACTACATGCTTGAACTTTTTCTCGGCTTTGATGGCTTCAACCAATGCCCCTCCAATACCGCCGCCGGCGCCGAAAACGACCGCCACGCCGGCCTGGGCAAACGACCCAAGGTCAACCCTGGCAGCCTTTGCGCCTTCGGGTTCGGACGACGCCGTCACAAGCCCATGCCTCTGCGGACGGCGGCCCGAAGTCGCATAAATCGCCCAAAGAAACGGGAGATGAACGGTCGGACCGGAAGAAAAAACCTGTAGCCCCACTCCAGGGTAATCAGGGCTCCCGGCAGGGACGCCGCGCTCGCTGCCCAGCGCCATCTGGGCAAACGAGTCCAAACCTCGACGAATGCCGCCGCGCCGGATAACACACGTCCATCGCTTGCGCGGACATGGAAGCGCTTCATTGCACGCTCTTTGGAAATTCCTTCCGGAGGTGCAGCACCGGTTTCAGAAATGTCGACAAAACAAAGAGCGCGGCCTTGATCCTTTCGCCGATAATATCCGATCTCTATTCGACACAAAGAACAGGAGCCATCAAAATATACCGTCGATTTCGTTAACTCAGGCTCCACGGATAATTCCTGAATATCGAGCATCTAGTTGACCAGCACAGGAGCTTGACGAACGAATGTCCGATCCTCGATCTGCCGAACGAGAAACTCGGCGACGTCCACGCGCGAGATGATCCCGTTCCGCCACTTAGAGGGATCAGAAAGGATCTCATAGCATCCTGTCCGCGGTCCACTGGTCAGAACTCCAGGCCTCGCAATCGTCCAATCAAGTCGACTTTCCTTAATCAATTCCTCTTGCAAGCTCTTATCGTCATAAGCGCGGCCGAAGACGATCTGGAATGGCAGACGCTGCAGGCAGCTGATGCTCGCGCGGCTATCGCCAGCTCCAAAACCGGTTACACAGATCAGACGTTTGACACCTTGGCTTCTCATCGCCGCGATCAGCACTCGGGTCGCGTCCGAGAACAGGTGCACAGGCCGGAACAAGTCTCCTAACCCGACGCCTAGGGTCTGGATCACAACGTCCACCCCGATAAGAGCCGCCTCGACATCCTCGGTCTTCAACGCGTTGCCCCGAAACTTCTCGAGTTTAGGATTCGAGATCGCAATTGCGGCAGCGGATCGCCCCATGGCGCGCACACGATGACCGGCATCGAGGGCTTGGCGGGTCGTTTCCAGCCCGATCCCCTTGCTGGCGCCGATAATCAATACACGCATGATGGACCCGTTATCTCGCAGTCAATCGTATCACCCGACTAAAACCGGAGTGGTTATGCAGGTGTCGATCGCAGCAGTCGATATGCTCGTCCGTCCCAGCCATCTGCTGTCACGTATGGTCGGGCTCCAGATGACACGCTCTAACCCGAGTTCTTTAATCGTTTGGAAGTTTACCGTATCCTGATCATCCAAACCGTGTGCTCTTTCCGCGAGGACCACTCAGATGACCGACCCTTCGCGTTGGATGGCCACCCAGGCGGCTATTTTCTTGCCAATTTTGATCGGCAGTACACGCCAGTACAT
>JBKJRE010000277.1:0-3032 GCA_046594775.1 Rhizobiaceae bacterium
CAGTGTAACGGCGATTTCCCGCGCCGCCAGCGATATGGCGTCCGCGCCGGTCGCTTCGGGTGTCGAGCGCTGCGCGTTGATGATGCCCGGATAGGTCGGGTCCTGCTCAACCTTCTCGGCGATGCGGTTCATCGTCGCCACGGCTTCGACGGGATAGGCGCCAGCGGCCGATTCGGCGGACAGCATGATGGCATCGGCGCCCTCGAACACGGCGGTCGCGACATCCGAGACCTCGGCGCGGGTCGGCACCGGCGCGGTGATCATCGACTCCAGCATCTGCGTGGCGACGACCACTGGCTTGCCGGCGCGCCGCGCCGCGCGGGTGATCTGCTTCTGGATGCCAGGCACGGCCTCAAGAGGCATCTCGACCCCCAGATCGCCGCGCGCCACCATCAACGCGTCTGAAAGCTCGATGATCTCCGCCAGCCGGGCCACGGCCTGCGGCTTCTCGATCTTGGACATGATCAGGGCGCGGCCCTGCGCGATCTTGCGCGCCTCGGCGAGGTCTTCGGGACGCTGGATGAAGGACAGCGCGACCCAGTCGACCCCGGTCGCCAGCACCGCATCCAGATCCTTGCGATCCTTTTCGGTCAACGCCCCAACCGGCAGGTCGGTGTCCGGCAGGCTGACGCCCTTCTTGTCTGAAATGCCGGTGCCCGAGACGACCTTGCAGACGATGGACTTTCCATTGCTCTTGATCGCCTTCAACTCGAGCTTGCCGTCGTCGATGAGCAGCCGGTGACCGGCGACGACAGACGTCAGTATTTCCTTGTGCGGCAGGTGGACGCGCGTCGAATCACCAGGCGCCGGATTGTCGTCGAGCGTGAAGGTCTGTCCGACCTTCAGTTCTGCCTTGCCGTTGGCGAATTTGCCTACCCTGAGCTTGGGTCCCTGCAGATCCGCAAGGATGCCGATCGGGCGCCCGACTTTCTTCTCCACCGCACGAATGCGGGCGACCAACGTCCGCATCAGATCGTGATCGGTATGGCTCATATTGATGCGGAACACATCCGCGCCAGCCTCGAAAAGCTTCTGCAGCATGGCCTCGTCCGAAGAGGCCGGACCTATCGTGGCGAGTATCTTGACCTTGCGGCTGCGTCTCATTGAGGATTTTGTCCCGTGACGGCTGCTGTGCCGTCCGTTGTTGCGGACTCGTCAGTCAGCTGAACCATCCAGCTAGCCTGCTCGCCCGTGTCATATTCCTGGAAGCCGGCGCGCTGGAAGCCGCGCGCGAAGCAATCGTTTACGCCCGAAATCTTGAACTCTTTTTCGGCGACGCACATGTGAATCGGTCCGTCCCAGCGCCCGCCACGTTCGGCGTCTTCTGCATAAAGATAGTAAAATCTCGATGACAGCGGCCCTTCGATCAGGGTCTTGCAGGTCGACCCCTCGATATGCCACCAGCCTTCGGTGACCCAGCCGGCTTTCGCGCGATAGCCAATACCGACCCCAACAAGATTCTGGGTGGCGTTGCAGACACGGAAATCGGCGCGAGCCCCGGTTGCGCCGAGCAGGAGAAAGCAGGCGACGCAAAAGACAAGACATGGCAACGACGACGCGAGGCGCAACCGCAGTCCTCCGGCGAATGTCATCATCCAACCCCATCTACGGATAAAATGCATATCAGACGCCTCTTTTCGGAAAAGTCAGGCTGCATGTCAACGCGCCGGGCCGGTCATATCCAATCGATTTAGATCTGGCAGCCGTGTGCTTCGGGTCCTGTTTGCCAGAATTCATTGAAAAGATTGGTCAAACAACGGCATTGTATCCGTGATTCCAGTCCGGCAGGTTATCAGAATGACACGTTCAGCACTTTTCAACCCCTTCGAAATAATCGAAGGCGCCCGCGATCTCGGCCTGGTGCTGTTGGCAGATCATGCAAGACGCGACCTGCCGGACGAATATGGCGACCTGGGCCTGCCGCCAGCCGAGTTCGAGCGCCATATTGCCTACGATATAGGCGTCGAGCGCGTGACGCGGCGCCTCGCGGCGCTGACCGGCGCGCCGGCTGTGATTGCAGGCTTTTCGCGTCTCCTGATCGATCCCAATCGCGGCGAGGATGATCCGACGCTGATCCGCCAACTCTATGACGGCACCGTCGTGCCGGGCAACTATCCGATGACACCGCAAGAGCGGGAACGCCGGCTCGAGCGCTACTACCGCCCGTATCATGACGCGGTCGGGTCCATGGTCGCTTCGGTGGCGGAGGCCTCGGGCGCTGCGCCCTTCGTGTTCTCGGTTCATTCATTCACACCCGCGATGCAGGGTGTTCCCCGACCATGGCATGCCGGGGTCCTGTGGGACCTTGACGACCGCGTGGCGCGGCCATTGATCGACATGCTGGCGGAAGACCCTGACCTGACCGTGGGAGACAACGAGCCGTATGATGGCGCCTTGCGCGGCGATACGATGTTCAAGCACGCCATCGTCAATGGCTTTGCTCATGCGCTGATCGAGATAAGACAGGATCTGATTTCCGACGAGGGCGGGGCAACAGGCTGGGCGGAAAGGCTGGCGCCAATCGTTGACGCGATCAACCGGCGACCCGATATACATCGGGTCAAGCAATTCGGGTCCCGCACGGGGCCGCTTTGAAGGAGTACGCCATGATCGATCTCAGCGAAGAACAAAAGCGCGATTTCGAGGCCGCGGCGTTTCGCCGGCTTGTCGAGCATATGCGAGAGCGCACTGACGTCCAGAATATCGATCTGATGAATTTCGCCGGCTTTTGCCGCAACTGCCTGTCGAACTGGTATCGCGACGCCGCAGAAGCCGAAGGCATCGACCTGTCCAAGGATCAGTCGCGGGAAATTGTCTACGGCATGCCCTATAGCGAATGGCAGGCCAGGTATCAGGTCGAGGCGAGCGATGCCAAGAAGGCGGAGTTCGAGACGAAGCGGCAGAGGGATCATTAGCCTCTTCCGGCCGCGACAACTTCCGCCTTGACCCTCCTGCCGCCTTCGGGCATCGAACCGCGATGCCTGCCGCGCTCCGAGTCGCGGCGCCTTTGACCAGACCAGCGGAGACCGACA
>JBKJRE010000438.1:0-14313 GCA_046594775.1 Rhizobiaceae bacterium
GGATGGCGGCGTCATCCAGCAGAAGGCGGAGCCGGTGAGCGCCTACCGCGCCCCTGCCAACGCCTTTGTGGCCAACTTCATTGGCATCACCAATTTTATCGAAGGCGCGGTATCGGCCGTGTCGGACAGTGCGGTCGAGTTCAAGACTCACGGCGTGCTGATGCGGGGCGTGGCGGTTGACCACGGCCTGTCTCCGGGCAACGCATGCACTGGCGCGGTTCGCGCCGAGCAAATCCGCATTGCGGCCGATCGGCAGGCAGCGGCGAAACTCGATACGATCGTCGAAGGCGTCGTGGCCGACGCGATCTTCGAAGGCGATCGCATCGTCTACGAAATCACGGTGCCGACGCTGGGCGCCACCGCCATGCGTGTCTTCGATCATGATATCGAAGGACATCAGCAGTTCGGGCCGGGCACAGCTGTGAGCCTCGGCTGGAATGCCAGAGATCTGCATGTCTTTAAAAAGTGAACCGCTAAAGGTCAAACAGAGGAGAACGAACCATGTCGCATAAGAAATTCCTGTCCACACACATCGATCGTCGCACGCTGCTCGGCTCCATGGCCGCGGCAGGGGCTGCCGCAGGCCTGACAACACAGGGCGTCGGAAGGGCCTTTGCCCAGGAGCCGGAGAAGCCGGCAGAGATCATCGTCCGGGCCTGGGGCGGAAGCTGGGTCGACAGCCTGAAAGCCGGCGTTTCCGACAGCTTCACCAAGGAGACCGGCATAGCGGTCCGGCATGACCTCACCGAGGATAACGAGATCCAGCCGAAAGTCTGGGCCGCCGTGGCACAGGGCCGCGTACCGCCGATTCACATCAACTGGGATACCACGACCAACGCCACCAAGTCGGCGCTGCGCGGGGTAACCGAGGATCTTTCCGACCTGCCCAACCTCAAGAATGCGACCGATCTCGCCAAGCCGATCGGGCTCGACGGCTATCCGATCGTCAATACGTATGGCTACGTCTACGTGCTTGCATATCGACCGTCCGCATTCCCGGACGGCCCGCCGAAGTCGTGGAAGGCCCTGCTCGACCCGAAGCTGAAAGGCCGCATCGCGCTCTACAACGATGGCATCGGGTTCCATTTTCCCGCCCAGGTCGCCGGCGGCGGAAAGCTGGAGGACATTCCCGGCAACATGCAGCCCGCCTGGGATTTCATCACCAAGATCAAGGAGCAGCAGCCGCTGCTCGGCGAGGACCCGGACTTCACCACATGGTTCCAGAAGGGCGAGATCGACGCGGCCTGCACCATCTCGACCAACGCCCGCGAAGCCAAGAAGAACGGCATCGAACTCGCCTGGGTGGTGCCGGAGGAAGGCGCCAAGTTCGATACGGACGGCTTGTGGATACCGAAGGGCCTGCCCGAGAATGAACTCTACTGGGCCAAGCAGTACATCAACCATGCCCTGACCAAGGAAGCGCAGCAGGTCTGGCTCGACGGCCTCGGTCTGCCGGGCGTCATCCCGGGGGTCAATCCGCCGGCCGATCTGGTCGACGACCCGTCCTACCCGACCAAGCCCGAAGACTTCGAACACCTTATTCGCATCTCCGCCAAGGTTCAGGTCGAGAACGAGAGCCAGTGGTTCGCGAAGTTCAAGGAAATCATGCAGGGCTGACGCAAAGCCAGGCCGCCGCGCCGCGAGCGCGGCGGCGCCCCCAACCAGGATGGGATCATGCGCCGCTATCGTTCCGCATATCCATGGACTTGGCGCTTGATGGATGGGCTCGAGCGGCTGGCTGCCCATGTCTGGCCCAGGAGCCTCCACCAGGCCCAACCCTATCTCATGCTGTTGCCGGCGGTTCTTCTGGTCGGCCTGCTCGTCCTCGGGCTTGTCCAGATCGGCGACTCCAGCCTCAGGACGCTCGACACCAGCACATTCCGGATGTCGGAGTACTACACGCTGGCCAACTTTGACCGTGCGTTGAGCGAGCGCTTCTTCACCACCGTCGCTGGCCGGAGCCTCATCGGCGCAGCCATCGTGACGCTGGTCACCCTGCTCTTCGCGTTCCCCTACGCATACCTGATGGTGCGCACGCAATCGTCGGCGCTGCGCAAGTTCCTGCTCGTCGCGTTGTTTCTCCCCTTCTTCATCGGCCAGGTCGTGCGCGCCTATGGATGGCTCATCATCCTCGGTAACCAGGGCATGGTGAACGAGGCGCTCGGTCTGGTCGGCGTGTCGCCGATGCGTCTCCTCTACAATTATCCGGCCGTGCTGTTCGGCCTGGTGCAGTACATGTTGCCTTTTGCGGTGCTGATGCTGGCGCCGGCATTGACCGCCATCCCGGCCGAACTTGAAGCGGCGGCGGGGTCGCTTGGCGCCAACTGGGTGCGGACGTTTCGCCACATCGTGCTGCCGCTCGCCCGCCCTGGCCTGATAGGCGCCGGGTTGGTGGTCGTCACCCTCTCGCTGACGGATTTCGCCATCCCCGCCATCCTGGGCGGGGGTACGCAGGACTTTATCGCCAACGCCATATACGACCAGTTTTTCCGAACCTCCGATCAGGGCATGGGCGCGACGCTGACGCTTATGCTGGTCGCTGTCGGCTCCATCCTTGTCGGGCTCGTCTTCATGTTCTTCGGCGCCGGTACGCTTGCCATGACGGGCGATCGAAAATGACCGGCGCCGTCGGCAAGTCGATTGTCATTTGGGGCTTTGTCGTTGCCGCCTTGGTGATGTTGTCCGCGCCGACCATCGTGGTGTTGGGGGCGTCCTTCACCGCGGGCAACATAATCACCTTCCCGCCTGAAGGACTTTCATTGAAGTGGTACGGCGCGATCCTGCAGGAGGCGGGGTTGCGCCAGGCCTTTGTCCGATCCCTCATCGTCGCGACGATCTGTACGGTCGTTGCTGTTCCCGTTGGCACCCTGGCCGGCATCGCACTGGCAAAGTATCGCGTGCGTTTTGCCCGTTCCTTCCAGATCTATCTGCTGTTGCCGTTCACCATTCCGCTCATCGGCTCGGGCATCGGCATGATGCTGGTCTTCGGCAACATGGGTGTGCTGGGAAGCCTCTGGCCGGTCGGTATTGCCTGTTGCGTCATCAACCTGCCCTTCATGATCTGGGCGGTGACTGCCAGCGCCTCCAACCTCAGCCCCGACCTCGAACTGGCGGCCGCCAGCTGCGGAGCCCCGCAACTGCAATGCTTCTTCTACATCACGCTGCCGGCTGTGATGCCCGGTATCATCACCGGCTCGCTGCTGATGTTCATCCTTGCGATCAACGAATTTCTCGTCAGCCTTCTGTTGACCGATGCGCGCAGCGTCACTCTCCCGGTTCAGATCTACAACTCCATCCGCTCGATCATCACGCCGGACCTTGCAGCCATCTCGGTCGTATTCATCGCGTGTGCCGCTGCTGCGATCCTGGCGCTCGATCGGCTGGTCGGACTCGACATCTTTCTGAAATCGAAATGACCCCCCGGGTTTGCGGGGAGCCATCAAGGATACGACATGACCGACGTTTCATTCCACGAATACTCGAAACTCTCCGCCGAGCAGAAATCGGCCCTCCTGCGCCGCTCCGAAACCGACATTTCGAGCTTCATCGAGAAGGTTGCGCCGATCATCGAAGCCGTGCGCAGCGAAGGCGACAAGGCGCTTGCCCGTTTCGGTCGCGAACTGGACAAGGCTGACATCACCGAGAGCAACCTGAAGGTTACCGAAGCGGAGTTCGACGCGGCCTTCGACCTGGTCGATGACAACGTCATCCAGTCGATGCAGTTCGGCATCGACAACATCCGCAGCTTCCATGAAGAGCAGAAGCCCGAGGCCATGTGGCTGAAGGAGATCCGGCCGGGCGCTTTTGCCGGCGACCGCTTCACGCCGATCAGGTCGGTGGCGCTTTATGTGCCGAGGGGCAAGGGTTCGTTCCCGTCGGTCACCATGATGACCTCGGTGCCGGCGGTTGTCGCCGGCGTGCCTAATCTTGCCATCTTCACGCCGCCTGCCCCCGACGGCTCCATCGATGCGGCGACCCTGGTCGCGGCGCGTTTGGCAGGCGTCGGTACGGTTTTCAAGGTCGGCGGTGCACAGGCCGTTGCGGCGGCCGCATATGGGACAGAGACCATCACCCCGGCGCTGAAGATTGTCGGCCCGGGCAGTCCGTGGGTGGTGGCAGCCAAACGATCGCTGTCCGGCGTCATCGATACCGGTTTGCCCGCCGGTCCGTCGGAAGTCATGATACTGGCGGACGACACCGTCCATGGTGGTCTGGCCGCGCTCGATCTTCTCATCGAGGCTGAACACGGCCCGGATTCCTCGGCCTATCTCGTCACTCACAGTCGCCGCGTGGCCGAGCAGGCGCTCGCCGCCCTGCCGGAACACTGGAGCCGGATGAGCGAACAGCGCGTGAGCTTTTCCAAGGCCGTTCTGAGCGGCAAGGCCGGTGGCATCGTCCTCACATCGTCGATCGAAGAGAGCTACGCTTTCGTCAATGCCTACGCGCCGGAACACCTCGAGCTGCTTTCCGAGGAGCCCTTCATCCATCTTGGCCATATCAGCGAGGCGGCCGAAATCTTGATGGGCACGCACACGCCTGTCAGCATCGCCAACTTCTCGCTCGGCCCCAACGCGGTGTTGCCGACCAGCCGCTGGGCGAGAACATTCGGCCCGCTGTCGGTTACCGATTTCATCAAGCGCAGCTCCATCGGCTACGTTACACCTCCGGCCTATCCGGCGTTTGCGAAACACGCGCACACCCTGGCGATTTACGAGGGCTTCTCGTCCCATGCGCTGGCCGTTTCCCCGGTGCGCGATGCGTATCTCAGGAAGGCTCCCGGACAATGAAGGCGGTGCGCCTCTACGACCGGCTCGACCTCAGGGTCGAAGAAGTCGAGCCTCCGCCGGCGCCGCCGGCCGGACACGTCAACGTGGAAGTGCGCGCCGCCGGCATCTGCGGTTCGGACTTGCACAACTACCGGACCGGCCAGTGGATGTCGCGCAGGCCCTCGATCGCGGGACACGAGTTCTGCGGTCGTGTCACGGCGCGGGGGGAAAACGTCAGCGAATTTGAAGTTGGAGATCTGGTGGTCGCGGATTCGCGTTTCTGGTGCGGTCAGTGCCCGGCCTGCCGGAGTGGGCGCCGCAACATTTGCGAGGCGCTCGGCTTTGTCGGGGAGGTCTGCGAAGGCGGCTTTGCCGATCAGGTGCAGTTGCCGGCAAGACTGCTCCTGCGCCATGACATTGTCGTGCCTGCGAGGGTCGCGGCCATGGCCGAGCCGCTTGCGGTGGCGCTCCACGCCATCCGACGGTGCAACCCTCCGGCCGGCGAGCCGGTCCTCGTGACTGGCTGCGGCACGATCGGCGGCCTCGCTGCGCTGCTGCTGTCGCGGCTTCACGACGGCCAGATCCTGGTCTCCGACCTGAACAAGGATCGGGCCGCAACCGTCGCCGAACTGGCCGGCGCCACTGTCGTGGCAATCGATCGGGTGTCGATCTCCCGCGCCCTGTCGGATCGGCGCCTGCGCTACGCGATTGATGCGACCGGCAGCACGCAGGCCATCTCTACAGTCCTCGAACTGCTTTGCGGTGGCGGGGTGCTGGCGCTGGTCGGCATCAGCCACCGCAAGACAGAAATCGATCCGAACCTGCTGGTTGAACGCGAGATCGCGTTGGTCGGCTGCCACGCCTTTGCCGACGAACTTCCCGAGGCGATCGCCATGCTGCCCGATCTTGCGCCGGCGTTGATGCGCATGTCGGAGGTCTTGACATCCCTCGACCATGTGCCCGCCGCCTACGAGCGTCTGTTGCGCGGCGGCGGCGTCGCACTCAAGACGATTGTCGAGATCGTGGACTGAGCTATGCATCACGCGCGCAGCACGGACATAGGGGAGGAGCGGGGGGCTGCTCGTTCCGCGACACCAACAAGCGGGAGACAATGACCATGGATGGGTTGTCGAACGCGGCGTCGCCGCTCTACGAGAAGGTAAAGGAGTTTGTGCTTGAAAACATCGGCAACGGCACGTGGGCCCGCAACGTGCGCCTGCCATCCGAGCACGAACTTGTCTCGTCCCTCGGTGTGTCGCGCATGACCGTGCATCGGGCCCTGCGCGAGCTGACCGCTGAGGGCCATATCCGCCGCATACAGGGTGTGGGAACCTTCATCGCCCCGCCAAAACCGCAGTCGACGCTGATCGAGATCAGCAACATTGCTGCCGAAATAAAGGCCAGAGGCGGAACTCATCGGGCCGAAGTCATCGGGCTGGAACGGATCGAACTGCCTGATCCAGAACTGGTGCTGGCCTTCGAGTTCGACAGGATCAAGCCGGTGGACCATTCGGTCGCCATCCATTTCGAGAACGGCCTGCCGGTCCAACTCGAGGTGCGCTATGTCAATCCCGATCTTGTCTCCGGCTACCTGGACCAGGATTTCACGGTCTTGACGACCTTCGACTACCTGCAGGGCGCAACGCCGCTCACCGAGGTTGAGCACCTCATCAGCGCCGCACCGGCGGGCGCGGAAAATGCCCGGCTCCTTCGGATCGAGCCCATGGACAGCTGCCTTGTGCTCTTTCGCAAGACATGGACCGGACCGGTCGTGGCCACGGTAAACGCCTTCACCTATGTCGGCAGCAGATACACGCTGGGCAGCCGCTATCTGCATCGCAGCAGCCAGGCGGCGACCGCGTCCCGCAAATTCGCGGAAAGCCATCCGAGAGCATGCCCGGCACGACCGCTGGAATCAGGCGTCTCGCAACCATGTTCAACGGGCGCGCCGGCAGCCGGGCAGGTCGCGATAGGGGCTGGATGCGACGTAGGCGATGCGGCTAGATAGGCGGTTTACCGCCGGGAGGAACATGGCCGATAATTTCACTACGCCGGTTGCCGAGGCAGATGTGCGCCGCCGCTATGCCCGCGTCGAAATCGCAGTGATGATTGCGACTGCGTTTATCGGCGTGACCACGGCCTGGCTCGCCCAGTCTGTGATGTCTTCGCAGGCGCAGCGTTCAGTCTTCGCAACGGCTCGTGAAGCGCTCGCTCTGCAGACCGAGACGCTGTCCGGCGCGCTCGAAAAATACCGGCTGTTGCCGCCGCTATTGTCGCGTCGCAACGACATCATCTCCCTTTTTGCCGACATCCAGTCTCGCGAAGGCCTCAGTGCAGCGCATGACATGGCCAGCGAGATCGCGAGCTATTCGGGCGCCATGGACGTCGCTTTCGCAGACCAGTCGGGTCGCGTTCTTGCTTCGGCGCGCGGCATTTTCGACCATTCAAGCCTTAATGAGGACGCGCTCCTGCAGGCAGCGCGGCAGGGCAGGCTCGGGCGGGAATCGCTGTCTCCCGAGGCAGACGAGCGCGCCTATGTGTTTGCGTCGGCCGTCAGGCGAAATCACGGCTTGATCGGCGTTATCGCCATCTATGTCCGGATGGACCAGATCGAGCAGACATGGGCGCTCTCGGCCAACCCTATCGTCGTCACCGACGCCAACGGCGTGGTGTTCATCTCCAACCGCGCCGGCTGGCAGTCCCGCCGTTTGTTCGGGCCGGCGGATGGGGACGCGTTGCTCGTCGAAGAGGGGCGAGGCGAAGGACGCACCGTCAGGTTGGCTGGCCCGGAGCCTGTGTCATACCTTGCCGCCAGCCGACCTCTGCCGTTGATGGGATGGACCCTGCACGTCCTTGCCGATCGTAGCGCGATTTATGCGGCTCAGCGTTCTGCCATCCTCGTTGCAGTGCTTGCAACTTTGCTAGGGGGGAGCCTTGTCTTTCTTTTCGTCAAGCGACGTGAGGCGACCCAACTCAGGCACTTGCGCGCGCAGGCAAGCGCACAACGCCTGGAAAATCTGGTGGTGGAACGCACATCTGACCTGACCGCCGTAAATGCGGCGCTCGCCCATGAGGTCGGTGAGAGGAGGGATGCGGAGGAGCGACTGCGCAAAACGCAGGCCGAGCTGATTCAGGCGGCCAAGCTCGCCGCACTGGGCCAGATGTCGGCAACGCTGAGCCACGAATACAATCAGCCGCTCGCCGCCATCCGAACCTATGCCGACAATGCCAGCAGACTACTGGCCCGCGGGAAAGCGCAGGCTGGGCTCGAAGCCATTGGACGGATTGCAGGATTGGTCGACAGGATGTCGGAGCTTTCGCGAACGCTTTTGTCCTTCGCGCGCAAACCTGGGACCGAGATCGGTGACGTGCTTCTGGGGCCGGTCATAGATGAAGCGCTGATGCTTGCAGGTCCTCGGGCAAGAAAGGCAGGTGTCGCCATAAGATCCGAGGGAACGCTTTCCGGCGTTCTCGTGCGCGGTGGACGCGTCCGCCTCACGCAGGTTGTCGTCAATCTGGTCAACAACGCGGTTGACGCGCTCACCGGGATCGGTTCGGCGCGAGCCGTCGAAAAGCCCGAAATAGTCATCCGTGTCAGTCGCGTCCGCTCGCGCATTGCGCTGAGAATCGAAGACAATGGGCCGGGCATTCCCGATGATGTGCGTGAACGGATGTTTGAGCCTTTCTATTCGACGAAGGGCGTTGGCGAGGGGCTCGGGATAGGTCTGTCGATTGTCTACAATATTGTCCGCGAATTCGGCGGCACTGTCACCGCGTCGCAATTGCCGGCAGGGGGCGCGCGCATAACTGTGCTTCTTGCTGCTGCGCGACAGTCGACGCCCCGCGCAATGGCCGAAGCCTCATGAGCGAGGCCCGAATTCTCCTCGTCGACGATGACGACGACCTGCGTCCTGCACTTGTTCAGGGCCTGGAGATCGAGGGGTTCGATGTCGAGGCCTTCGCCCGCGCGGACGAGGCGTTGCGCCGCGTCACACGCGATTTCTATGGCGCCGTGGTCAGTGACATCCGCATGCCGGGCATCGACGGCATGGATTTCCTGCGGCAGATCCTTGAGATCGATCCCGCCCTGCCCGTCGTGCTGATAACGGGACACGGCGAAATTTCACTGGCTGTCGAGGCCATGCGCGACGGCGCCTACGACTTCATCGAGAAGCCATTTCCGGTCCGCCGGTTGACCACGGTCGTGCAACGCGCCGTCGAGAAGCGACGCCTGGTGCTGGAAAACCGGGTCTTGCGGGAGCGCCTGGACGCCTCGGGTGACATCGCCTCGCGGCTGGTGGGCCGCAACCCGGCTATCGGCAGGCTGCGGGAGGAAATCGCGGCGCTGGCCGATACCGATGCGGATGTTCTCGTGCTCGGCGAGACCGGCAGCGGCAAGGAGGTGGTTGCCCGCGCCCTGCACGATTTCGGCAGCCGGTCGAAAGGCAATTTCGTCGCCATAAATTGCGGCGCCGTGCCGCGCGACATATTCGAAAGCGAACTGTTCGGCCACGAGGCAGGCGCTTTCACCGGAGCCCAGAAACTGCGCATAGGCAAGCTTGAGCACGCCGACAAGGGAACCGTCTTTCTGGACGAGATTGAATCGATGCCGCTTGACTTGCAGGTCAAGCTGCTGCGCAGCATCGAGCATCGCAGCATCGAGCGCCTGCGCTCCAACAGGTCGATTCCGCTCGACGTCCGCTTCGTCGCCGCCACCAAGGCCGATCTCCGCGAGGAAAGCGACGCAAAGCGGTTTCGGGCGGATCTCTTCTACCGGCTCAACGTCGCACGACTGCGCATTCCGCCGTTGCGCGAACGCAAGGACGACATTCCGCTGCTGTTTGCTCATCTGGCGCGAGAGGCCCGCGCCCGTTACCGCCGGGATATGCCGCAAATGACGCCGGCCCTTGAAGCGGCGCTCATCGGCCAGGACTGGCCGGGCAATGTCCGGGAGTTGAGAAACGCCGCCGATCGCTGGGTGCTTGGCCTTTGGAGCGGCCATGCCGTGACCCATGACCAGGCCGAGGCGACGACACAAGACCTCGCGCAGCGACTGGCCGCGTTTGAAAAAGCACTCATTGAAGCCGAACTCAACCGTCACGGCGGACGGCAGAAGGACACCTATCTGGCGCTCGGTATTTCGCGCAAGGGTCTCTATGACAAGATGCGCAAGCTTGGAATCGTGACAGCTGGCGGGGATGGGTAGAATATTGCCCATTGCCGGCTCCGCATGGGTAAAGGACGCTACCTTTTGCGGCATCAATTCGCGAGACGGCGCGCTGTTCTGGCTTGGAACAAGGGTTGCCGGACTGTTGGCATGCGCCTTGCATCGCATTCGAGGATTGCCGCGCGCAGCGGCATCTCGGGGAGGAATCGCATACCAGGCGAGCACGGCGCGTGGTGGCCGCCCTGACGAATGGAAATCGCGGGCAACCAAGCCCGCATGTGGAGGACTATCAATGAACAAATTACTCGGCGCCGTCTCGGCGCTCGCCATCACCCTGTTCGCCGGCCATGCATTCGCATCGGAGGGCTGCGACAGCGGTGAAATGGTCATCAAGTTCAGCCACGTCGTCGCCGAAAAGGGCCATCCCAAGGGCGAAGCCGCAAAGAAGCTAGCCGAGCGGGTGAACAAGGAGATGGACGGCACTGCCTGCATGGAAGTCTATCCGAATTCCACGCTGTTCGACGACGACAAGGTGATGGAAGCGTTGCTGCTCGGCGATGTGCAGCTGGCGGCGCCGTCGCTGTCGAAGTTCGAGGCCTACACGCTGAAATTCCGCCTGTTCGACCTGCCGTTCCTGTTCGCCAGCCTGAGGGACGTCGATACGTTCGGCTCGTCCGAAACGGGCAAGGAGATGCTCAAGAGTGCTGAGTCGGCCGGCTACACCGGCCTCGGCTACTGGCTCTCCGGCCTCAAGCAATTTTCGGCCAAGAAGCCGCTGCTGCTGCCGACGGACGCTAATGGTCTCAAATTCCGCATCCAGACGTCCGATGTGGCCAACGCCATGATCGAGGCGATCGGCGGATCGGCCCAGAAGCTTGCCTTCAAGGAAGTGTATGGTGCGCTCCAGACGGGCGTCGTTGACGGCCAGGAGAACTCCTGGTGCAACATCTACACGCAGAAGTTCTTCGAGGTTCAGGACGGCGTTACCGAGACCAACCACCAGACGTTGGCCTATCTGCTCGTCACGTCGACCGAGTGGCTGAACGGTCTTGACCCTGCCGTCCGCGACCAGTTCCTCACCATCGTCAATGAGGAAACGGCCGCCGCCAATGCCGATGTCGGCAACAAGGAGGCGACTTGCCGCCAGAACATTCTCGACGCCGGCGGCACCATCCGCGAACTCGACCCGGCGCAGCGCCAGGCCTGGGTCGATGTGATGAAGCCGGTATGGGCCAAGTTCGAGGGCGATATCGGCGCGGACGCGATTGCAGCGGCGGTGGCTGTTGGCGCCAGCAACTGATAGGTCACTCCTGTCCCGCGCGGCTTTAACCGCCGCGCGGGCAAAAACAAGAACGCGCCGCAAGGGCGAAGGCTGCTTCGGGGAGGATATCGATGCCATTGCTGGTGCCGTCGCTTTTGCTCGTCGTGCTCGTTGCCGCGCTGTTCTTTGCCGAACGCCGCTGGCCGGCCGGCGTCGATCGCTTCGAGGAGAACGTGCTTGCCACCTTGATGGCGATGATCACGCTGGTTTCCTTCGTACAGGTCATTATGCGCTACGGCTTCAACACGGGGTGGTCGGGCGCGCTTGAATTCACCCGCATCATGTTTGCCTGGATGATCCTCTTCGGCATGGGCTTCGGCATCAAGCGTTCGATTCATCTCGGCGTCGACGCCTTCATTCGCATGCTGCCGCCGGGGCCGTTTCGCGCGGTGGCGCTGTTCGGCGCGCTTGCGACATTCCTCTATGCGTTCATGCTCCTTTACGCTGCATGGCTGTCGCTGCTCGGCGTCAGCGTCAGCAGCAACTGGCGGCAGACCGGCGCGATTGGCTACTGGACCTTCATGTTTCACCAGGGCACCGGCCTTGACGACCTGCGCTATCCCGAAGTCCTTCAGAGCCTTTTCGGGCTCCAGGAGCGCGTTCACCGCTGGCTCGCCTATGTGATGTTGCCGATCGGCCTCGCGCTGCTGGCCTACCGCAGTCTTCAGGCCATGATCGCGATCTGGCGCGGCGAGCGCGAACTGGTGATTGCCGGCCACGAGGCGGAAGAACTCGTCGCCGAAAACAAAGACATCCTGAAGGATTGAGGGGCCGAACATGGAAGCCTCAATCCTCTTTGTCCTCGTTCTTTTCCTGCTCTTCGCAGGCGTCCCGGTCGCGATCTCGCTAGGACTGTCGTCGCTGATCCTGATCGCGGTGTTTTCGCAGGACTCGATGTCGTCCGTGGCGTTGCAGCTTTTCTCCGCCTCGCAGAACTATACCCTGCTGGCAATTCCGTTCTTTGTGCTTGCCTCGGCCTTCATGTCGACGGGCGGCGTGGCGGCGCGCATCATCCGCTTCGCAATTGCTTCCGTCGGTCATATCCGGGGTGGGCTGGCGATCGCTTCGGTGCTTGCCTGCATGCTGTTCGCCGCCCTTTCCGGCTCTTCGCCGGCCACGGTCGTTGCCATCGGCACGATTGCCATCGCGGGCATGCGCAAGGTTGGCTACACGCGCGATTTCGCCGCCGGCATCATCGCCAATGCCGGAACGCTCGGTATCCTCATTCCACCCTCCATCGTCATGGTCGTGTATTCCGCGGCCACCGATGTCTCGGTTGGGCGCATGTTCCTTGCCGGCGTCGTGCCCGGAATCGTCGCCGGGCTGATGCTCATGGGCGCCATCTATGTCATGGCGCGCGTCAAGAACCTGCCCGCGGAGCCCTGGCGCGGCTTCGGCGAGATCGTCGCCGGCGGCAAGGAGGCCGGCTGGGGCCTGTTCCTTATCATCATCATTCTGGGCGGCATCTATGGTGGCGTCTTCACCCCGACGGAGGCCGCCGCCGTCGCCGCCGTCTATGCCTGGTTCGTTGCGCTGTTCATCTATCGCGACATGGGCCCGCTCAAAGGCACGCGCTGGCTCGAGGACACGGACGCCAAGCGCGCGCGCGTCGGCTTTTCGGCGCTAGTCTACGCCGTCGCGTTTTTCTTCGTCTGGATGATCCTGTCATTTTTCGTCGCCGGCGAATGGGACAACGTCACGGGCGGCGGGCGAGCGCTTGTTGGTCTCGTCCTGGCGGCCGCCATCATGGTCGCCTACGCATTGTGGCGCGACCGCGAGTCCAACGCGTTCAACATTCCGGGCTATCTGGTGGCCGGGCTGCCGATCTGGGGACGCAACGTTTCGCAGATCGGACGCGCCTTTCCGCGCATGTTCTTCAATGAGGACACCCGCAAGGTGCTGGTCGACGCTTCCAAGACCACCATCATGCTGATGTTCATCATCGTCAACGCGCTGCTGTTTGCCCATGTGCTGACCTCCGAGCGCATTCCCGACGCCATCACCGATCTGATGCTGGGCTATGGCTTCAACTGGTTCACCTTCCTGATCGCGGTCAACGTGTTGCTGCTGCTCGGTGGCCAGTTCATGGAGCCGTCCGGCCTGCTCCTGATCGTCGCGCCGGTGGTCTTCCCGATCGCCATGGAACTCGGCATAGACCCGGTGCATCTCGGCATCATCATGGTCGTCAACATGGAGATCGGCATGATCACGCCGCCGATCGGACTGAACCTGTTCGTCACCTCGGGCATCACCGGCATGAGTCTCATTCAGGTCGTGCGCGCCGCGCTCCCGTTCGTCGCCGTCCTGTTCGTCTTCCTGATCATCGTTACCTATGTCCCGGTGCTTTCGACCTGGCTGCCCTATAGCCTCATGGGTCCAGAGATTGTGACGCGCTGATGGCCCGGCGACATATCAGGCGTCGACGCTTAGGCGTCTGTAGTACGCGTCGTAATGTTCATCCGGTCCATTCCGGCTTGTTTCGACAAAACCGTCTTTGGCGAGAAGATCGAGCAGGTCGGCCTTGACCCGCGGAGCCAGATTGCGGTCTGATATCTCAATGATGATCGCGTCGAGCGCGGCATAGAATTCTGTCTGCCGCAGGATCGACATGACCGAAAGTTCGCTTCCTTCGACGTCGATCTTGGCGACAATGGCGCCTGTAAATTTGCCGACTATTTCTGTGAGCTGAGGTACGCCTACAGCCTTGGCGCGCACCATTCCGCCCATGCCCTCGTCGACTACTTTCGACATGCCGGAGTGCCTTGGATTGAACGACAGCTCGACTTCGGTTTGAGAGTCGCTGATTGCGCAACAATACGGAACGATCTTGTTCGCCCTGTTGCGCCCAATATTCGAGGTCAGGTTCGCAAAGACGATCGGCAGGGGTTCAAAGGCCAGTATCCGGGTGCATAGCGGATGTCGATCGGCAAGCAGGCTGAACAGCCCTAGCAGGCTGTTGAAGAACTCAGTTTCGTTCGCATACGAAGCCTGAATCGTCGCCGTTGTGGATGTAGAAGTGTCCGACGAGGCGGCCGGCCGTTCCGATGACGGCCCATCCG
>JBKJRE010000099.1:0-2966 GCA_046594775.1 Rhizobiaceae bacterium
GGCTTCGAGGCGCTGGTGTTCAAGGCCTCGCGCGGCATCGAGGACATCTACGAGCTGACGTACTTCCGCAAGGACGGGAGCCGCTTCCCCGCGGTGGTGTCGGTGACCGCGCTGCGCGACGCCCAGGACGCCATCATCGGGTATCTCCTGATCGGCACCGATAACACCGCACGCAAGCTGGTGGAGGCCGAGCAGAAGAAGCTCGATCAGCGCCTGCGCGACCAGCAATTCTACACCCGCTCGCTGATCGAATCCAACATAGACGCGCTGATGACCACCGATCCAGCGGGCATCATCACCGACGTCAACAAGCAGATGGAGGCGCTGACCGGGTGCACCCGGGACGAGTTGATCGGGGCGCCGTTCAAGGATTGTTTCACCGACCCGGACCGGGCGGAAGCGGGGATCAAGCGCGTGCTGACCGAAAAGTCGGTCACCGACTACGAGCTCACAGCGCGCACCCGTGACGGCAAACAGACGGTAGTTTCCTACAACGCGACGACTTTCTACGACCGCAGTCGAACCTTACAGGGCGTGTTCGCCGCAGCACGCGATGTCACCGAACGCAAACGGGTTGAACAGGAGTTGCAACAGGCCAAAGCTGCGGCCGAGAGCGCCAGCCGGACGAAATCCGACTTTCTGGCCAGCATGAGCCATGAGATCCGCACGCCGATGAATGCAATCATGGGCATTGCCGATCTGCTGGCGAAGACCTCGCTCTCCCCAGAGCAGGACAAGTATGTCCAGATCTTCCGCCGCTCCGGCGACAATCTGCTGAATCTCATCAATGACATCCTCGATCTCTCCAAGGTCGAGGCATCGCAACTCGACCTGGAACGAACCGGCTTCTCGCTCAGCGATCATCTGGAGAAGGTGATCGAGATGGTGGCGCCCCGCGCCCAGGAGAAAAACCTCACCCTGGTGTGCGAGATCGCACCGAGCGTCAGTAACGACCTCGTCGGCGACCCGACGCGTCTTCGACAGGTGCTGCTCAACCTGCTCGGCAATGCGATCAAATTCACAGAGGCCGGCGGGGTCTCCCTGAAGGTAGAACCGGATAGGGATTGCTCGGTGCCGACCGCCTTGCGGTTTACCGTCGCGGACACCGGCATCGGTATTGCCGACGACAAGCTCGCCAGCGTCTTCGAGCGCTTCACCCAGGCCGATTCTTCCACGACGCGCAGGTTCGGCGGCTCCGGCCTTGGTTTGACGATCTCCAAGCGCCTGGTAGAATTGATGGGCGGACGCATCTGGGTCGCCAGCGAAGTCGACAAGGGAAGCGCCTTCGGCTTCGCCGTCCCGTTCGAAATCTGGTCTGCCGCCAACCGGCCGGTTAGCGCACCGATCGGCGCCGATACCGATGCGCCGCTGCAGGCACTGCGCATCCTGATGGCAGAGGATTCGCCTGATAATTGCACTATCGCCTTGGCTTATCTCGAGGATACGCCCTACCAGATCGATGTCGCCGAAACCGGGCTCATCGCGTGCGAAATGTTCAAAGCCGGTCACTACGACCTGGTGCTGATGGACCGGCAAATGCCGGTAATGGACGGATTGACGGCGACGCGGACGCTTCGAGCCTGGGAGAAGTCCAATGGTCGGCCGCCAACCCCGATCATTGCCCTGACCGCTTCCGCCTTGAAGGGCGATCGGGAGACGTGCCTTGCGGCGGGCTGCACGGCCTATCTGACCAAGCCGATCAAGCAGGATGTCCTGCTTCAGGCGATCAGGGACTATTCCGCGGCCGAGCCCCGGTCGCCGCGACAAGATGGCCGCTCGGACGCTGGGGACCTGCGATCGGCCCGGAGATTGGCGGAACGGATCCCCGCATATATGGAAAACTGTCGACACAATGTCATAGTCATGCGAGAGGCCCTGGACCGGGCCGACTTTGAAACCGTGACAATTCTTGGGCACAACTTGCGAGGATCCGGAGGAGGTTTTGGCTTTCAGGCGATCACCGACCTGGGCGCCAGTCTTGAGCAGGCTTCCCAGGACACCGACGTTGACGGAGCGCGCAAGCTGTTAAGTGAATTGTCCGGCTACCTGGACAGTGTCCAAATCGTAATTTGATATCAAGGAAGGCTTGGAAGCGGGAGAGATTCGAATACTCTATACGATTGCCCCAAACGTCGGCATTGCAGATTTTGATTCGCAAGGGACGGGCTTCTTTCGGCCAGCCTACGCTACAAAGCGAACGTCCGGTTTCCGCTGTCTTGGTCCGAAACCTGCCAGTCTCGAAACCACCCTTTGCGGCTGTCGTCGTCGGGTACCAAGCGTCAGATTTTCACCACTAGGCCTCGGCCTACCGCTTCTCCGGCAACCCGAACGGCACGCCCGGCTCGTTCTTCGCGCTGCGGATGGTCAGCGCCGTCTTGACGCTGGCCACGTTGGGCGCAGGCGTCACCTGCGAGGTCAGGAAGGTCTGGAATTCGTTGAGGTCGCGGGCGACGATCTTCAGCATGAAGTCGATCTCGCCGTTGAGCATGTGGCACTCGCGCACCATGGGCCAGCCGCGCACCAGCTCCTCGAACGCCTTCAGATCCGCCTCGGCCTGGGAGTGCAGGCCGACCATGGCGAACACGGTGAGGCCGAACCCCAATTGGGCGGCGTTCAGCCGGGCGTGATAGCCCTGGATGTAGCCGTTTTCCTCGAGCGCGCGCACCCGGCGCAGGCAGGGCGGCGCCGAGATGCCCACCTGCCGCGACAGGTCCACGTTGGTCATGCGGCCCTTCTCCTGCAGCAGCCTGAGAATCTTGCGGTCGATATCGTCCAGCTTCATGAGGTGTCGTCCAAGGAAGGAAAGGCATCGCCGCGCGCGGATCAGCAATTAAATTACAAAGTTCGGGAACATTTGCAAAGAATATCGGTAAAAGACTTCCAGCTACGAGCGCCGTTCCATCGGGTTGCAACCCTATGCGCGAACGCTTCACGCCGAAGCTTCCCGAGGCCTCGGCAGCGCGGAC
>JBKJRE010000100.1:0-3494 GCA_046594775.1 Rhizobiaceae bacterium
CAGCCGGCTCTTCTGGTAGAGGCCGACGGCTACAAGCGGACCGACGACCATGAAGGCGGCGATGGCCGGAAACAGGATGTAGTCGAGGTTGAGATAGAACAGCCCTGAAACAATGCCGATCGAGACGAGGAAAACGGCGAGGCCATAGGCCAGGCTCGGTCCCGGCTGGGCGGTGAGATCCCGCATCCCGGCAGCCAGCCAGCCGAAGGCGGCGCCGATCGGCAGGTTGCGATTGCGCGACGCGACCAAGGGTAGGCCTTCCGCCAAACCGACCTTGCCCATTTCGATGTTCCCTTCCCGTGCAGCCATGTCCTGTCGCGCCCTTAGCAAGCCGATTTGGCGGCACCGAAGGTGCCGGTAGGGCCTGAGCCCGAGGACGTGTGCGGTACGCAATCAGGCTGGGATGTTACCGCAACATAGAGAAAATGCGCATTCGCCGCCAACAGAAGCGCGATGCAGCCAACGACGAGCCCGACAATCATGAGCCTGGCGCGCGACGAGGCAGAACCGCTGGTTTCGGATCCCTGCGCCATGGCCGTCACTGCCCGTGCCCTGCCAGAGCCAGAACATAGAGCGTCAGAATCTTGCGCTGGGTCGGCGTCAGGCGCTGCTCCCAGGACGGCATGAGGCCCTGATGCCCGGAATAGATCGTCGAGGTGATCGACTGGACATCGCCACCATAAATCCACGATGCGTCGGTCAGGTTCGGCGCGCCGAGTTCGACATTGCCCTTGGCGTCGTCGCCGTGACAAGCGGCGCAGTTGGTCGCGAAGACTTCGGCGCCCCGCGCGGTGGCCTCCGCATCATGAGCCGCTTCCGCCATCGGGCCGAGCGACTGCACATAGCCCACCACGTCGCCGATCTGATCGCGGGTAAGCATGCCGTCGCGGCCAAACGCCATCATCTGCGAGACACGCGTTTCCTCATGCGGCGCATTGATGCCGACGCGCAGCGTCTCGGCGATCACTTCCGGTTCGCCGCCCCACAACCAGGCGCCCGCCGTCAGGTCGGGGAAGCCCTTGCCGCCGGTGCCGCGCGTGCCATGACAGACCGCGCAATTGTCGCCGAACAAAGTGGCGCCGGCCTCGCGGACGATTTTCATCAATGCCGGATCGGCCTGGATCGCCGCATAGTCCATGCTGTCGATCTTGCTGGCCCAGGCGGCCCGCTCGGCTCCGGCTTCCTGCAACTGGGTCTCGAGGACGGCCTTCTGGTCGATGCCGAGAATGCCCTTCGTATAGGTCCAGCCCAGCGGCCAAGCCGGCATCAGGATCCAGTAGACGATCGAAAACAGGATGGTGACGAACAGGAAGAAAAACACGATGCGCGGCACCGGCGTATACAGCTCGGTGATGCCGTTCCATTCGTGACCGGTCGTCAGCTGACCGGTTACAGGATCACGGTCGCCTACTTCCATGGCTTGTCGTCCTCGTCGAGAATGCTCTCTTTGGCTTTCTGGAACCGGGCCTTGTTCGACGGCCAGAACGTATAGATCAGAACCCCGATGGCCAGGGCGATCAGGTAGAACAAGCCCCAGCTCTTGGCGAAGCCGACCAGCGTTTGATGATCAAGGCTCATTGCGCCGGCTCCCCTGCCACCGCAGCCTGCTTGTAGGCGGCATCGGTGAGATGGCCGAGAATCTGGAGATAGGCGACCAGTGCATCCATCTCGGTCACCCGGGTCGTATCGGCGTCAAACGACCGGATCTGCGTCGCCTCGCCATAGCGTTCGCTAACGCCGGCGGCGAAGTCGCTGTCCGGCGCGGTCTGGCCATAGGCATCGTTGGTGGCGTTGGCGATCATCTCGTCAGTATAGGGCACGCCGACCCGGCGCTGCGCCGTAAGGTGCTCCCCGAGATCGTCGGTGCGCAGCGTGTTGCGGTTCAACCAGGCATATTTCGGCATCACCGATTCGACCACGACGTCGCGCGGATTGGTCAGATGGGCGACATGCCATGCGTCGGAATACTTGCCGCCGACGCGGGCCAGATCTGGACCGGTGCGCTTCGATCCCCAGAGCATGGGGTGGTCGTATTTGGATTCCACCGCCAGTGAGTATGGGCCGTAGCGCTCGACCTCGTCGCGCAGCGTGCGGATCATCTGGCTGTGGCAGGCATAGCATCCTTCGCGGATATATATGTTGCGCCCGGCCAACTCGAGCGGCGTGTAAACGCGCATGTCTGGCACGTCCTCGACGGTCTCGTCGATGGTGAATAGCGGGGCAATCTCGACGAAGCCGCCAATGCTGGCGACGACGACGATTGCCAGGACGAAGCCGATGGTGTTGCGCTCGATCTTGCGGTGAAATTCAGCCATCGCCCTTACTCCGCAGGCTCTGTCGCAGCCGGCGCGCGGCCGGGATGCGGCACATCTTCGCCGAC
Source organism: Rhizobiaceae bacterium (assembly GCA_046594775.1). GTDB lineage: Bacteria > Pseudomonadota > Alphaproteobacteria > Rhizobiales > Rhizobiaceae > CAMYMG01. The sequence continues at coordinate 2,381 of JBKJRE010000100.1, forward strand.
TTCTTCCGCGGCCCTGGAATGGCCGGTGATCGTCATCAACACATTGTAGGTTCCAATGATCGCGCCAAGCAGGAACAGCAGGCCACCAAAGGCGCGCGCGATGTAATAGGGATGCATGGCCACCATCGATTCGATGAAGGAGTAGGTCAGCGTCCCGCTTTCATTGTAGGTGCGCCACATCAGGCCCTGGATGATGCCCGAGTTCCACATTGCAAAGACGTAGATGATGGTGCCGGACAGGGCGAGCCAGAAATGCCACTCGACCAGCCTGGCCGAGTACATCGCCTGGCGTTTCCACAACCACGGCACGACCGCATAGATCGAACCGAAGGTGATGAGCGCGACCCAGCCGAGCGCGCCGGCATGAACGTGGCCGATGGTCCAGTCGGTATAATGCGAAAGCGAGTTTACAGGCCGAATGGCGAGGAACGAGCCTTCGAAGGTGGTCAGGCCGTAGAACACGGCCGCAGCCATCATGAAGCGCAGCGTGGCGTCGTCGCGGACCTTGTGCCAGGCGCCGTTGAGGGTAGCCAGCGCGTTGCCGGCCGAGGCCCAGGACGGAACCAGAAGGACCAGCGAGAAGGTCATGCCCAGCGTCTGCACCCATTGCGGCAGGGCTGTGTAATGCAGGTGGTGGGAGCCGGCCCACATGTACAGGAAGGTGATGCCCCAGAAGCTGATGATCGACAGCCGGTAGGAATAGATCGGCCGGCCGGCCCGCTTGGGCAGGTAGTAATACATCATGCCCAAGAAGCCGGCGGTGAGGAAGAAGGCGACCGCGTTGTGGCCGTACCACCATTGCGTCATCGCATCCTGGACGCCCGAGAAGGCCGAGTAGCTCTTGGCATGGCCGAATGAAACGGGGATGGCTAGGTTGTTGACGATATGCAGCATCGCCACGACCAGGATGAAGGCCAGATAGTACCAGTTGGCGACGTAGATATGCGGCTCCTTGCGCCGCGCCAAGGTGCGGATGTAGAGGACCAGATAGGTCACCCAGACGATCGTCAGCCAGATGTCGGCATACCATTCGGGCTCGGCATATTCCTTCGACTGGGTGACGCCCATGAAATAGCCGGCGGCGGCGACCAGGCAGAACAGATTGTAGCCGATC
>JBKJRE010000159.1:0-13583 GCA_046594775.1 Rhizobiaceae bacterium
CGGCACGGCCCGCACCATGACGCCCAGACATTTACCAGCGTCACCTTGCCTGAAAAGTCATTGCTGTCGATGCCAGGAACGCCGAAGCCTTCGAGCGGCGGCAAGCCGGTTTGCGGAACCGATTGGCCAATCAGCGCGGACGGAACCTCGGCGGCATCGCGGCCGGAGATGAGTTGCATAAGGAACAGCACGCACAGAGCGAAAAACAGCGCCAGCGGCACAAGAACCAAAAGGCGCCGGGAGGGCCGAGCGGCGTTTCCTTCTGTCATCGACGGGCGTCCTTGCGGTCGGACCGGCGCCGCATGCCGGCGGCGTCAAGTTCGGCAAGGTCGCGGCGGCGGTCCCGCTGATCGAGCAGAATCCAGCCGATCAGGCCGGTCAGGCCGAAGGCTGAGATAGCGTAGGCGGCAATTACAAACAGCGTGTGAACTGTCATCACGTCGGAAGTCTCCCGGATCACTCCCTAGCGGCGATCCTGTTCGCCCGCAATCACGCCAAACGACGCATTGGTCTGGCGCAGGACTTCAGGAACCTAGTCCGCCGGGTATCGCAGAGCCACAGCTGCGGCCACGGGTCCGATTACCGCCAGAAACAGCGTCAGTGCGGCGAGAATGAACAGGGGCGGCATGAACGGGTCGGGATCGTTGACGGCGGCGTAGCTGGCGGAAACACCGAAGATCAGCACCGGAATTGTCAGCGGAAGCACCAGCACCGAGACCAGAAGCCCGCCACGCGGGAGACCGACAGCGACGGCGGCGCCGGCGGCGCCCACGAAGGCGATCGCAGGCGTCCCGACCAGGAGCGTCAGCGCCGTCGCGCCAATTGCCACTGGCTCCATATTGAGAAAAAGTCCGAAAAGCGGCGCGGCGATCACCAGCGGCAGAACGCTGGCTGTCCAGTGGGCCAGACATTTCACGAACACGCTCAGCGCCAGCATGTGCTGGTCGCCGTTCAGCACAAGAAGATCGAGCGACCCGTCATCCCGATCGGCCTGGAACAATCGGTCGAGGCCAAGCAGCGACGCCAGCAGCGCGCCGATCCAGAGGATTGCGGGCCCCACCCGGGAAAGCAGGTTCAGGTCGGGACCGATGGCAAACGGAATGGTTGCGATCACCGCCAGAAAGAACAGTGCCCCGGTCAGCGCACCGCCGCCGGCGCGTATGCCCAGTCTGATGTCTCGAAGATAGAGTGCGAGCACGTCTACCGGTCCTTCCCGGGCGAGCAGGGCGCGATTTTCCCGTAGCCTTGAAAGCCATTCGGGTCGGCAGCGAGCAGCATCGGCCTCATCATGCTAGACCTCGCCCATTTCAAGCGTCCTGGATGCAATGATGCCGAGCGGCATATGGGTCGCGGCGACAAGGATGCCACCACTTCCCAGATGCGCCGCCATCAGTTCCGTCAGCCGCTGTTCCGAGGCGCGGTCCAGCCCGGCGCTGGGTTCGTCCAGCAGCCAGACCGGCCGCCGGCTGACCAGCAGCTTGGCAAGCGAGACGCGCCGCCGTTGTCCGGTGGAAAGGTAGCCGAAAGGCAGATGGCCGACCGTGCCAAGTCCCACCTTTTGCAGCGCCTCGGCCGGGTCAACACCGGATGCGCCGAAAAACGCCTGCCAGAATCGCAGATTTTCGGTCACCGTCATCGCCAGCTTCATGGCGTTCAAATGACCGAGGTAATGGCTGGCCGACGCCACGGTCGGGAATCCTTCTCCTCCGTCCTCCAGGCGGACGCCGCCGGACGAGCGGGGCAGCAGCCCGGCGATAACTCTGAGCAACGTCGATTTGCCCGACCCGTTGGGCCCTGTCACCACAAGGCTCTCGCCGGCCTCTAGGCTGATATCGATGGCCGAAAAGATGGATTGGCCGCCGCGTTCCCCGCCTAGTTTTTCAGCAATCAGCCGCATCGTTCCTCAACTTGCGAAATTCCGACGCGGAGCCGGCCGCATCGCAGCACATATGCCATTCTTGTCAGGGTCAGGACACCTTAATCCGGTTGAAGTGGGTTGACTCCCTTTGTCCGGATCCGACGCGCGAGGTCGCGGGAAACCTTACGGTTTTCAAGGGCTTGCAACGACGTGGCCGGGCAAATCGGCCGTATCCCCAAGGGACGCGCAGCCCACTTCGACCTGCAGCGTTGAAACGCTCGGTCGCGCAAACAGCCCGTCCTTCGCGTTTCTCCTTGCATCTCGTTGCCGTTTGCTGCGCCATTTCAATCACATTAAAGGTCCTGACCCTAGAACTCTTGCAGAAAAATCTCTATATCCCGAACACCATGCCAGCGGTCGGCAGGATAGACATTATTGCGCCGAACCAGCGACCGTCGCTCCAGATCGGACGAATCGCGGGGAGCGGACAGCGGAAATGACCGTACCCGCACCTTTGCGCGTGTTAGCATGCCACAGGAGTCCGTTCTTAGGCAGAACCGACCGGATTGGGATCGCACGTGCCAAAATCACTCGACAGCTTCAATTGCCGACGCACTCTCGAGGCGGGCGGCGCCGAATATGCGTACTTCAGCCTGGTCGAGGCCGAGAAGAACGGTCTCTCCGGAATTGCGCGGTTGCCCTATTCGATGAAGGTTCTGCTTGAAAACCTGTTGCGCAACGAAGACGGCCGCACGGTAACCAGGGAAAGCATCGAGGCGGTCGCCGGATGGCTGACCGACAAGGGCGCGGCCGGCGTTGAAATCGCCTACCGCCCGGCCAGGGTTTTGATGCAGGATTTCACCGGCGTTCCGGCGGTGGTTGATCTGGCCGCGATGCGGGACGCCATGGCGTCTCTCGGCGGCGATCCGCAGAAGATCAACCCGCTCGTGCCGGTGGATCTCGTCATCGATCACTCGGTGATTGTCGACGAGTTCGGCACGCCCCGCGCCTTCGCTCACAATGTGGACCTGGAATATCAGCGCAATCAGGAGCGTTACAAATTCCTGAAATGGGGCCAGCAGGCGTTCGACAATTTTCGCGTCGTACCGCCGGGCACCGGCATCTGCCATCAGGTCAATCTCGAATATCTGTCCCAGACCGTCTGGACCGGCCCAGGTGAGGACGGCGAAATCGTCGCTTATCCGGATACCTGCGTCGGCACCGACTCGCATACGACAATGGTCAACGGGCTTGGTGTGCTCGCCTGGGGCGTCGGCGGCATCGAGGCGGAGGCGGCCATGCTCGGCCAGCCGGTGTCGATGCTGCTGCCGGAAGTCATTGGCTTTCGCCTGACCGGCAGGCTCACGGAAGGCGTAACGGCAACCGATCTGGTCCTCACCGTCACCCAGATGCTGCGCAAGAAGGGCGTGGTCGGCAAGTTCGTTGAGTTTGTCGGTCCGGGACTTTCAAACATGACGCTGGCCGATCGAGCCACCATCGGCAACATGGCGCCCGAATATGGCGCGACATGCGGATTCTTCCCGGTCGATGCCGAAACCGTCCGTTACCTTACAATGTCGGGCCGAGCCGAAAACCGCATCGAACTGGTCGAGGCCTATTCGAAGGCTCAGGGAATGTGGCGCGACACGGGATCGGCCGAACCGGTTTTCAGTGACGTTCTCGAACTGGACCTTTCAGAGGTCGTGCCTTCGATGGCCGGGCCAAAGCGCCCTGAGGGCCGCGCCGCCCTGCAGGACATTCCGTCAGGATTCGCCGCAGCGATGGAGACCGAATACAAGAAGACGGTCGATGCAGCCGCCCGCTACGCCGTCGAGGGCGAGAGCTTCGACCTTGGGCATGGCGACGTCGTCATCGCCGCCATCACCTCCTGCACCAACACCTCGAACCCGAGCGTGCTGATGGCCGCTGGGCTCGTCGCCCGCAATGCCAACCGTCTCGGCCTGAAGCAGAAGCCCTGGGTGAAGACGTCTCTGGCGCCCGGCAGTCAGGTCGTCGCCGAATATCTCGAAAAGTCCGGCCTGCAGAAGGAGCTCGACCAGATCGGCTTCAATCTTGTCGGCTTCGGCTGCACCACCTGCATCGGCAATTCCGGCCCGTTGCCAGCGCCGATCTCCAGGACCATCAACGACAAGGGCCTCATCGGTGCGGCCGTGCTGTCGGGCAACCGCAACTTCGAGGGTCGCGTCTCGCCCGATGTCCAGGCCAACTATCTGGCCTCGCCGCCGCTGGTCGTCGCCTACGCGCTGGCCGGCACGGTGACCAGGGACCTTACCACCGAACCGCTTGGCGAAGACCGCGACGGCAACCCCGTGTTCCTGAAGGACATCTGGCCTTCAAGCCAGGAAATCGACGAGTTCATCGCCCAGAACGTCACCCGCGAGCTTTTCGCGCGCAAATATGCCGACGTCTTCAAGGGCGACGACAACTGGAAGGCGGTGCAGGTGCCCGCAGGCCAGACCTACACCTGGGACGACGATTCGACCTATGTGCAGAACCCGCCCTACTTCACCGGCATGACCAGCGAGCCGGTCGCCATCAAAAGCATCAAGGGTGCGCGCATTCTCGGGCTCTTCGGCGACAAGATCACCACCGACCACATATCGCCGGCCGGTTCGATCAAGGCCGCCTCGCCGGCCGGCAAATACCTTACCGATCATGGTGTCGGCGCCGCCGATTTCAACCAGTACGGCACGCGCCGCGGCAATCATGAGGTGATGATGCGCGGCACCTTCGCCAATATCCGCATCCGCAACCACATGCTGGGCGAAAACGGACGCGAAGGCGGCTACACCTTCCATTACCCGTCCAGGGAAGAGATGCCGATATACGATGCGGCCATGCAGTACCGCCAGGAAGGCGTGCCGCTGGTCGTCTTCGCCGGTATCGAATATGGCAACGGATCGTCGCGCGACTGGGCGGCCAAGGGCACCAATCTGCTCGGCGTCCGGGCCGTCATCGCCCAGTCCTTCGAGCGCATCCACCGTTCAAACCTTGTGGGCATGGGCGTCGTGCCCTTCGTCTTTGACGCCGGCACGTCATGGGCAACCCTGGAGCTTAATGGCGACGAGACCGTCACCATTGACGGGCTGCAGACCATTCGGCCGCGCCAGAAGATGGTGGCGAAGATTACTTACTCCGACGGCAGGACCAGGGATGTGCCGATCCTGTGCCGCATCGATACGTTGGACGAGCTTGAATATTTCAGGAATGGCGGCATCCTGCAGTACGTGCTGAGGGATCTCGCAGCCTGAGGACATGAAAGCCGCCGGGCTTTGCTGCGGCGGCTGGCTTTCGCATAGGATTTCACCGCAACGTGACTTCCTGTTGTTGGGTCTCTCTGGCAATCAGGTCGGCAACTGTTTGGGGGCCGGCGGGACCGGAGAGTAAATGCGCATCACCATCCTGTTGCGGATCGCAGCGGCAGCAATGATCGGCTTCCCTGCGCTTTCGTTGGCCGGCGATTTCCAGAGACCGGCCGGCGTCGTCGAACTCTTTACCAGCCAGGGCTGCAACTCCTGCCCGCCTGCCGACATCGTGCTTGACGAACTCGCCAGGCAAGGTGACGTCATCGCCCTTGGCTACCATGTGGACTATTGGGATTATCTCGGCTGGAAGGACACGCTGGGGCGGGCCGAGAATACCCAGAGGCAGTATCAGTACGGCAAATCCTTCGGCACGCGGTCGGTCTATACCCCGCAGGCCGTCATCAACGGTCGCATTCATGTCAACGGCGCACGTCGCGGCGACGTCATGGGCTCGCTCGACCGGTTCCAGAAGGCAGGCGGGCTCCCTGTCGGCATCGCCATAAGCCATGTCGGCAACAGCGTTATCATCGACACCGCCGCGGCATCAGACGGCAAGGGCAATGCCCATCTCGTGCTCGTCTTCTTCGATCACAGGAAACCGGTGCTCATCCAGCGCGGCGAGAACAGGGGGAAGACGATCTCCTATGCCAACCCTGTCACCGGCATCCAGACGGCAGGGATGTGGCATGGCAAGGCCGCCCGCTTCGAATTTCCGCAGAGTGAAATTTCACGCAAGGGCGGCTGCGCGGTGATTCTGCAATCGGTAGACGCCGACGGCCTGCCCGGCCCTATCCTCGGCGCGGCGCTGATCGGGAAGCCTTCAGACTGAGACAACGCCATGAAACAGCCGGTGCCAGCTTGTTGCTGACACCGGCCATTCTAGTCTTTGGGATCGTCGCACCCGGCTGTCCGCTAGGACATCCGAGGTTGGTTCGATCCGACTCAGACCCGTGGGCGGGGGGCTTGGGGTTTACGAGCCGGCGCCGGACCGAACCGTCTCAGGCAACGCAACTAAATTCGTTCTCCATTGGGGCGTGAGCGCGGATAAATAACGGCAGCAATGTGGCGGGAAATCACCAATCAATTCAGATTGTTTCAGCTGCGTGATTACTTGGGCTGCGGCAAGGAAGTCTTGATGCGATTGCATCCGGGGGACTTGCAATTGCAACGCGAAAACGTCACCTTTGCTTGTCGAACAACTGTCATGAAAGGTCGCCGATGACAGATCGCGTCAGCGGACCGGAGGATAGGGAACACTCCGCGATATTGATTCGCTTCCATGAGGCGCGGCGCGAACACCAGAACTTGCCCGTCACTTTTCATCGCCGCGAACTGGACCAGATCTTGAGGCTCTACGGGCGCATGGTCGCCGCCAATGAGTGGCGAGACTATGCCATCGATCATCTCAGCGACCGTGCGATCTTCTCGGTATTTCGACGCTCGTCGGAAACACCCCTCTACCGCATCATCAAGAATCCCGAATTGACGCGCAAACAGGGCGCATGGTCGGTGGTTTCGGCGAGTGGCCTCATTCTCCAGCGCGGCCACGAACTCGCGCGCGTGCTCACCGTGTTCGACAAGACTCTGAAACTGGTCGGCGGCTAAAGCCGCCCGGCGCGGAAGTTCCGTTCCGACCAGGAATTGGGATCGGGCGAAATGTCTGCCCCGCCATTCATCGCCAGTTGCATGAAAACGGTATCCAGCCAGCGTCCGTGCTTGTAGCCCGATCCTTCCAGCCTGCCGCTGTACACGAAGCCGACGCGCTCGTGCAGCCGAACCGACGGACTATCGGGCGAACCGTCGCCGATCACCGCGACCATCTGCCTGAAGCCCAGCCCGGCCACCTCCATGACGAGGGCCTTCAGCAGCGCCGTTCCGGTGCCCTTGCCCTTTGCCCACGGCGCCACGTAGACCGAATTCTCGACCATGAACCGATAGGCGGGCCGCGACCGGAACGGCCCGGCATAGGCATAGCCCGCCAGCCTGCCGGACTTTTCCGCGACGATATAGGGGAAGCCTGCCTTTACAAGATCACCATGCCGTCTCCCCATTTCGGCGCGGCTCGGAGGAGCGAGTTCGTAACTCGCTGTGCCGTTCCACACGGCGTCGGCGTAGATTTCGGTGATCTGGTCGAGGTCGGCCGGCAGGGCCGGCCGTATGGCAGAACTGCTCATGCTTGCGCCCGTTGGAAGTCCGTCGCGATCAAACCAGCGGTCCCGCCAAAAGAAAAGAGCGGCCTTTTGGGCCGCTCTCTGCTTCTTTCTGGTCCAGCCAGCCGTCAGTTGCGGTTGCCCAGGAACTGCAGCAGGAAGGTGAACAGGTTTATGAAGTCGAGATAAAGCCTGAGAGCTCCCATGATGGCCTTGCGGCCGGAAACCTCGGTGCTGTCGTTCTCGAAATACATCTCCTTGATGTTCTGCGTGTCGTAGGCGGTCAGCCCGGCGAATATCAGCACGCCGATCGCCGAGATGGCGAACTGCAGGGCCGACGAGGCTAGGAAGATGTTGACCACCATCGCGATGATCAGGCCGAATACGCCCATCACCAGGAACGAGCCCATCGCGGAAAGATCACGCTTGGTGGTGTAGCCGTAAAGCGACAAGGCGCCGAACGAAGCTGCGGTGATGAAGAAGGTCCGCACAATGCTTTCGCCGGTGAACACCAGGAAGATTGAGGCGAGCGACAGGCCCATCAGGCCGGCGAACACGGCGAAGGCAATCTGGGCCCCTGAAACCGTCATCGAATTCAGTCGCGCGCTCAGGAAGAACACCATGCCCAGGGGCGCCAGCATTACGACCCACCGGAGCGGGCTGGTGAACAGCATTGTGCCGAACGAGGTCAGCTGGCCATTCGTAATGGCCATTTGCGCAGTCGCGAATGCCGCGAAGCCGGTGATAGCGAGGCCGAGCGCCATAAGGTTGTAAACCTTGAGCATATAGGCGCGCAGGCCCTCGTCGATGGACGCGTCGGCGCGGGTCCCCGCGTTCACGGCGCGTGCCTGATAGTTTCGAAGGTCAGCCATGGTTTCCTCTATGTTGCTTCTGCCCCGTCCGGTGTCGGGCGCCTTTTTAAAGCCCCAGGCGCCGCTGGCGGGACTCCAGCATGCCTGCGGAGGAATATGATGCTTCTTTGCTGCCGGAACAAGACCCGCAACAAGGTGCAATGCATCGTGATTGCATGAATTTTCTGTAATCTTGACGACTTTCCCGCTGGGATTCGCAGATCATGGCGACATTCTGGCGCGGCAGTCGCAGGCTCGCCGCCGGATCCATGTCAGGGACCCTAGAGGTTTCTGAGCACGGAGGCAGCCTTGTGGCCCAGCACCCGCCATGTTCCCAGCAAGCCGAAGCCGACGGTCAGCACCAGCGCCACCACCACCGTCATTACCGCCACTTCCGGCATGAAACTGGATGGGAGGTTCATGACGCGCGCCACCACGAACCACGCGGCGACGCCCCCGGCCGCCAGCGCAAACAGCGCCGTTGCCAGCCCGATCAGCGCATATTCGAGCGAAAACGCCGAAATCAGGGTACGCCGTGTTGCACCGAGCGTCTTCAGCACCACCGCGTCGTGGATTCTGGCGCGGTTGCCGGCCGCCAGCGCGCCCGACAGCACGAGCACAGAGGCAATCAGCGCCACGCTCGCCGCCACCCGGATCGCGGCGCCAAGCTGCGCGACGATGCGGTTGACCACGTCGAGCGCGTCCTTGACCCTGACCGTGGTGACCGAAGGAAAAGTCCGCGTCACGGCATTGAGAAGGCGCGCCTCGTCGGCGCTGCTCGCATCAGGCGTGACCAGCGTCGCCAGCCATGAATGCGGCGCCCCGGTGAAGCTGTTGGGTGAAAATACCATGACGAAGTTGATGCCCATGGTTTCCCACTTCACGTCGCGGAAATTGGCGATGCGGGCGGTGACATTGCGTCCCAGCACGTTGACGGTAATCGTGTCGCCGAGCTTCAGCCCGATCTCTCGGCCTTCCTGCGCTGCAAATGAGACGAGCGGCTCACCTGCATAGTCGACTGGCCACCATTGGCCTTCGGCAAGCACGGCATTGTCGGGCTGGCTGGCCTCGTAGGTCAGGCCCCGGTCACCACGCAAAACCCATCCGCCTTCAGCCGGGATCTTGATCTTCTGCACGTCGGTGCCGTTCAGTTCGACAATCCGGCCGCGCAGCATCGGCACGCGCTCGAGCTTCCCGTTCGGCGCCTGCTCGGCGACGAATTTGGCAAAATTATCGACTTCCGTACCCTGGATTTCGACAAAGAAGAAGTTCGGCGCCCGCTCCGGCAGGCTGCCGGAAATCTGCTGCCTAAGATTGCCGTCAATCAGCGCAAGCGTGACCAGCAGCGTAAGGCCCAGTCCCAGCGACAGCACTACCGACGGCGTAAGCGCGCCGGGACGGTGGATGTTGCCCAGTGCCAATCGTAGCGACACAGAACCCATGCGCGGGCTCTTGCGGGCGAGAAGCTGCACGAGCTGGCCGACAAGGCGCAGGACAATGAAAGAAAACACCACGCCACCGACAAAGATCGACGCGATTCGCCTATCGCCGGAAAACCAGATGGCCAGCAGCGCGAGCAGTGCCGCGAGCCCCGCGGCCGCCGCGACAAAACGCCATTTCGGCAGACCGCCGGACTCGACCCCCATTTCCCTGAACAGTGCCGTTGCCGGGACATCGCGAGCCCGGCCAAGCGGCAGCAGTGCAAAGGCCAGCGTCACCAGCAGGCCGAACAGCGCCGCCATGCCCAGCGCGCCGGGGTATAGGCTGGTCTCGACCGGGACAGGGATGACGGAAGCCAGCGCCGCCGTCGCGCCAAACGGCATCAGGGCCGCAAGCACCAGCCCGATGCCGACGCCGATGCCGGCGATGATCATGATCTGCACGAGATAGACAGTCGCCACGAAGCTGCCGGACGCTCCCAGGCTCTTGAACGTGGCGATGACGCCGCGCTTGCCGTCGAGATAGGCGCGCACGGCATTGCCGACCCCGACACCACCGACCACCAGCGCGGTCAGGCCGACCAGCGTCAAAAATTGCGAGAACCGCTCTATATTGCTGGAAAGCGACGGCGCGGCATTGAGACGGGTACGGATGCTCCAGCCGGCCTGCGGAAACTGCCGGCCCGCCTCGTCACGCAGACGCGCCAGTTCCGATTCGTCAGGCTTGCCTGGCAGCCTTACCTTGTAGGCGAACTCCACCAGGCTGCCCGGCTGGATCAGCCCGGTGGCTTGCATGCCGTTCATTGAGACCAGAAGCCGCGGGGCGAAGCCGAAACCGTCCGAGGCGGCATCCGGCTCGCTCACCAGTGTCGCGCGAAGTTCGAACACCGCCTTGCCGAGCTTGATACGCGAGCCCGGCTTGATGCCAAGCCGCTCGAACATCAGCGGCGGCGCGACTGCGCCAAAGACGCCGTTCCTTTCGCCAAACAGCTCAGCCTTCGGCAGGGCCGGCTCGGTGACCAGTTCGCCAGCCAGAGGATAGCTTTCCTCGACCGCCTTCACCTCGGCCAATGTCTGGTCTGATCCGTCCTCCAGCCGGGCCATCGAGCGCATATTGGCGCTCTGCGCCAAAGTCCCCAGACTCCGGAGGAAGGCGAGTTCCTTCACCGAAGCCTGCCGCTGGTTCAGTTCAAAGCGCAAGTCGCCGCCAAGCAGCATCTGCCCCTGGCCGGCAACCCCTGCCGTAATCGATCGGGCCACTGAATTGACGCCGCCGATCGCCGCCACACCAAGCGCGATGCAGGTCAAAAAGATCATGAAACCGGATAGTCCGCCCCGCATTTCGCGCAGCGAGAAGCGGACGGCAAGCTTCAGCGTCTGCCCGAGCGCCATCAGGCCGGAACCGCGGCAATCGGCGGAGCCGACTCGATGCGGCCCGAACGCATTGAAACCTGTCGGCTGCAGCGTCCGGCCAAAGACGGGTCATGCGTCACCAGAACCAGCGTCATGCCGCGCTCGCGCGCCTTTGCGAACAGGAGATCGGCGATCTGGCGACCCGTTGCCTGGTCGAGATTGCCCGTCGGCTCGTCGGCGATCAGGATGCGTGGGTTCGGCGCCAGCGCCCGTGCAATGGCGACCCGCTGCTGTTCGCCACCCGACAGCTCGCCCGGGTAATGCGTTACGCGTTCAGCCAGGCCCACTGCGGCGAGTTCAGCCGCCGCCGCCATAAAGGGATCCTCGTGTCCGGCGAGTTCCAGCGGTACGGCGACGTTTTCCAGCGCCGTCATGTTGGGGATGAGGTGAAAGGACTGGAAGACGATGCCGACGTTACGTCCCCTGAACGCGGCGATGCTGTCTTCGGACTTGTTGTTCAGCAGCACACCGGCGATCCGCACGGTTCCCGAATCGACCTTTTCAAGTCCCGCAAGAACCATCAGCAACGTCGACTTGCCCGAACCCGAAGGGCCGACAATGCCGGTAGCCTCGCCCGGTGCGACATCAAGGCTGACGCTCTTGAGCACATGCACCGACGATGCGCCCGTTCCGAGCGTCAGGGACACGTCTTTCAACTTGATGACGGGTTCTGTCACGGCAATCCTGTCCTATATGGAGGTCAACGAGGCGAGAAACTGTAACCGTCATATGGGCCTTTCGGCATGCCATTCAAACGACTAGGGCGCTTTGTCGCCACCGTGTGTTTCGGGCTTCTTGCCCTGGCGGGTCATGCCGCGGCTGATCCATACAAGATCGTCGGTTTCGGCGACAGCCTGATGGCTGGATATGGCCTCGATGCCGGCCAGGGCTTTCCCGAACAGCTGGAAAAGGCGCTGAGGCAGGAAGGTCACGATGTCGTGATCATCAATGCGGGCGTCTCTGGCGATACCACAAGCGGTGGCAGGGCGCGCCTGGACTGGTCGGTCCCCGACGGCACGCAAATGGTAATCCTCGAACTCGGTGCAAACGACATGCTTCGCGGCATAGAACCGCAAATCTCCAGGCAGAACCTCGACTCCATGATCAGCAGTTTGCAGGAGAAGAAGATAACCGTCGTGCTCGCCGGCATGCGTGCTGCGCCTAATCTCGGGTCGGACTACCAGGCCGCGTTCGACGCAATCTTCCCTGACCTTGCGGCCAAGTACGGGATCGCGCTCTACCCATTTTTCCTCGATGGCGTGGCTGGCGAGCCTGCGTATCAACTCGACGATGGCATGCATCCGAATGCCAAAGGTGTCGAACGCATGGTCGAGCGTGCGCTGCCGGTTATTGAGCCTGTCGTGGCCGGGAACGCAAAGCCCTGACCGCTGGCAAGCCAGGCGTAGCCTCAACTCGGGCATGGTTGTGATCGTCTGCGACTGCGAAAGAATCTGCTTGCCCATCGCGCTGATCGATGATTCGCTGACGGTCAAGAGTACGATTCGAGGAAGGGAACCTGGCCATGCCGCGTCTTTTCACCGCCCTCGAGATCCCGCGTGACGCCGCCCTGTCCTTGTCATTGTTGCGCGGCGGGCTGCCCGGCGCTCGCTGGATCGATGTCGAAAACTATCATATGACCTTGCGCTTCATCGGTGACATCGAAGGCCATGTCGCAGACGAGATCGCTGGCGCCCTCGACCGTGTCAGGCGCCCGTCATTTTCGCTCACGCTCTCGGGTGTCGGCGCCTTCGGATCGAAGAAACCCCATTCGGTCTATGCCGGCGCGGCCGCATCGCCCGATCTTCACGCGCTGCAAGGCGAGATCGACCGCATATGCCAACGGCTCGGCATTGCGCCCGACCCACGCAGGTTTACGCCGCATGTGACGCTCGCCAGGTTGCGTAATTCCAATCCGATCGACGTCGCCCACTACCTTTCGGCGCGCGGCAACTTTGCGACCGCGCCCTTCCGCGTAGGCCGCTTTGTGCTGATGTCGTCGCGCGACTCGGTGGGCGGAGGGCCGTATGTGATCGAGGAGGCTTGGCCGCTTGGCGCGTCCGAGACGCGGGCGAGTTTTGCAGCCGGCGCCTCCGAAGCGACGCGTCTCATGCGGTAGACGGCGTCGAAACCGCCGGGGCCCCATGTCGGGCCCCGGTGCCTGCCGGATCGGGCAGGTATTTTTGTTCGGTCTTGCCCCGCTTCTCGGCAACGTCTCCGGCCACGCCCTCGGCCAGGGGCGAGTTGCAGATCTCGCCGGGACTGACGAACAGGATTGATTGGCTTGTCATGATTATGGACAGGGTGATCCTTGAGCAGGGAGGAAAATATGGCGCGGGAGAAACTTGGAACGGAAGCCGTCGCCGAGTTGATGGGCGGCCTCGATGGCTGGACCGTGGCGGACGACGGCAACTCGATTGGCCGTACGTTCACCTTCCGCAATTTCAGCGAAGCCTTCGGCTTCATGACGCGATCGGCGCTCGCAGCCGAGAAAATGGATCACCATCCAGACTGGTCCAATGTCTACAAGACCGTCGAGGTCACGCTGA
>JBKJRE010000389.1:0-4300 GCA_046594775.1 Rhizobiaceae bacterium
CAGGCCCGTTGATATCTGCCGCCCCGGTTCGCGTCGCCCCGGTTTCCCGTTGGAGCCTGAAGGTTTCCGCACGCCATAATCCAGCATGGAGAGAACATTGATCAGCACGACGCGGACGACAAGCCATGGGTGGTCCTGCGCCGTCATCGCGACCGCGATGATGGTGACGGCGGCCTTGCCAATGCCGGCCCGCGCCGGAACCGATCCGAAGGCGGTGTTGACGACCTATGCCGATATCGCAGAGGCGAAATATGCGGATTCGGTGGCCACCGCGAAGGCGCTCGACAAGGCCGTCGAGGCACTGATTGCGAACCCCTCCGAAGCGACGCTGGCCGCCGCGCGCGAGGCCTGGAAGGGCGCGCGCATTCCCTACCAGCAGACCGAAGTCTACCGCTTCGGCAACGCCATAGTCGACGACCGGGAAGGCCGTGTGAATGCGTGGCCGCTCGATGAAGGGCTGATCGACTATGTCGACGCCCGCTACGGCACCGAATCCGATGAGAACACGCTCTACACCGCCAATGTCATCGCCAACACGTCGATCGAGATCGATGGCCAGGCGGTGGACGCCTCCACCATCACGCCGGAATTCCTTTCCGGTACGCTGCAGGAGGCCGGCGGCATCGAAGCCAATGTGGCGACCGGCTACCACGCGATAGAGTTCCTGCTGTGGGGCCAGGACCTGAACGGCACCGGGCCAGGCGCCGGCAACAGGCCCTTTACTGACTACGACACCGCCAACTGCACCGGCGGCCACTGCGACCGGCGCGCCGCATATCTCGCGGCGGCGAGCGACCTTCTGGTGACCGACCTGGCAGAGATGGCGACCAGTTGGGGTCCGGAAGGCGAGGCCCGCAAGAGCCTGATGGACGGAGACGTCAATGCCGGTATCGCTGTCATCCTGACCGGCATGGGGTCGCTGTCCTACGGCGAACTGGCCGGCCAGCGCATGAAGCTCGGCCTGATGCTGCACGATCCCGAGGAGGAGCATGACTGCTTCTCCGACAACACCCACATGTCCAACCTCTATGACGCAGTCGGCATCCGCGATGCCTATCGCGCCCGCTACCAACGCATCGACGGCTCGGTGGTTGAAGGTCCCTCCGTATCGGATATGGTAAGGCAAGCCGATGCGGTGCTGGATGCCGAATTGACGGCCAGGCTCGACGCCAGCGTCGCGGCCATGCAGGTCAGCGAAAAGCGCGCGCTTGATGGCGAAGCCTACGACCAGCAGATCGGCGAAGGAAACGAAGAGGGCAACGCCGTCGTGCAGGCCGCAATCGACGCGCTGGTCGATCAGACGCGGTCGATCGAACGTGCCGTGACGGCGCTGAAGCTCGACTCGGTCGCCTTTGAAGGTTCAGACAGCCTCGACGCACCCGACATGGTCTTTCAGTGAGGCGAACCGACGTCTGGATTGCAGCCAGCCGGCGTGCAGGATGCGCTGCCAGCGCGGCCAGCTCGACGCAGCCTCGGGCGACGCGACCGAATAGGACACGAAACCGTGCTGCATGACCTGATTTCTTTCCGCCGCGCGTCATCGGCCGGATTTCACCGCGCACGGGCTGGATGGCTTTCTGGCGTGAGGGGACTGGCCGCCGCGGCGCTTGTTTGCCTGCCGGCCCTTTCAGCCGTCGCGAGCGACATGCCCGCCGGCCTTGCAACCTCGCGCGCCGACCTGACACCGGATGACATGGCACGTGTCACAGCCATTACCGCACCGACGGCGGATTTCACCAAGGCAGAACCCTTCGAGTTCATGCAGGGTGGCGCGGGCACGTCGAAAAAGCGCGTCAACCAGGATGCCTTTTCGCAGTCCTCGGCCAACCTAACCTTCGAGGAAGAGGGCACGTTCAAACTCGGCAACGGCCTGTTCACCAAGCTGTGGGTGTCGGCGCCGTCCTCGACCCAGGCCTCGGACGGGCTGGGACCGCTGTTCAACGCGCGCGCCTGCCAGAGCTGCCATCTGAAGGATGGCCGCGGTCACCCGCCTGAGGGCAATCCGGATGCGACGTCAATGTTCCTCAGGCTGGCGAGACAGGCCGAGACGGCCGAGGAGAAAGCAATGATCTCCGGCCGCCGGATGCTGAATTTTCCTGACCCGGTCTATGGCGGGCAATTGCAGGATCTCGCCGTTCCCGGCCTTGCCGGCGAAGGCAGAATGGCGATTTCCTATACGGAGATGCCGGTGACCCTTGGCGACGGTACGGTGGTCTCGCTTCGCAAGCCGAGCTATTCGGTCGAGAACCCGGGCTATGGCCCGCTCGGCGCCACCACCACGCTGTCGCCGCGGGTCACGCCGCAGATGGTCGGGCTAGGCCTCGTCGAGCAGATCCACCCGGCCGATATTCTGACCCATGCCGATCCCGAGGATCGCGATGGCGACGGCATTTCCGGCAAGGCCTCGATCGTGCGCGACGGCAAGAGCGGCGCGCTGACGCTCGGCCGGTTCGGCTGGAAGGCGTCGCGCGCCTCGATCCGTGAGCAGTCGGCCGAGGCCTTCGTAGGCGACATCGGCATTGCCAACCCGGACGTTCCCAAGCCATACGGAGATTGCACCGACGCGCAGACCGCCTGCCTGGCCATGCTGAACGGCGTGCAGCAGCGCCTGGGCGACACCGAGGCGCCCGATCCGATCCTCGATCTCGTCACCTTCTACGCCCAGAATCTGGCCGTGCCGGCGCGGCGCAAGGTTTCGGACCCGAAGGTCCTGCACGGCAAGCAGGCATTCTACGATCTCGGCTGCGCCTCCTGCCATATGCCGAAGTTCGTCACGCGCCGCGACACGCCGAACAAGGCGCAGGCCTTTCAGCTTATCTGGCCTTATGCCGACTTCCTGCTGCATGACCTGGGCGAGGGACTGGCCGACGGCCAGCAGGTGGGCGATGCGTCGGGAAGGGAATGGCGTACGCCGCCGCTCTGGGGCATCGGACTGACCAAGCGCGTCAACGGCCACACCTTTTTCCTGCATGACGGGCGCGCCCGCAATCTGGAGGAGGCGATCCTGTGGCATGGTGGTGAGGCGGAAGCCGCACGCAATGGCTATGCACAGGCGCACTCCTCCGATCGGCAAGCCCTGATTACATTCCTGGAGTCGCTCTGATGCGTTTTCGTCTCGCCCCGATGCTCGTGTTTTCCCTGTTGCTGGTCTTTGGCTTGCCCGCCGCCGCAAACGAAAAAGCCGACGCCCTTGTCAGTCGGGCGGTCAACGGTTTCGTCCGTCCCGGTTACGCGGCCTTCCACACGGCCACCGGCGATCTGGTGAAGTCCGAACGGGCACTCTGCGCCGCGCCATCGCAGCAGGCACTCGACGCGGCGCGAAAATCCTTCAGCGACGCGGTGGACGCCTGGTCCAGAATAGAAATCATCCGCTTCGGACCGGTGACCGAGGACAACCGGCTGGAGCGGGTGTTGTTCTGGCCCGACCGAAAGAGCACGGGTCTCAAGCAGGTGCAGGCTGCGCTGGCGCAAAAGGACGAAACGGCGACGCGTGTCGGCACGCTGGCGCGCAAGAGCGTGGCCATGCAGGGCCTCGGCGCTCTGGAATTCCTGCTCTACGGCGCCGGTTCACACGGACTGGCAGCGGCGGGCGAAACCTATCGCTGCGCCTATGCCGAAGCCATCGCCGGCAACCTCGACACCATCGCTGGCCAACTCGGCGCCGCCTGGGCCGCGCCGCAAGGGTTTGCCAGCCAGTGGACCAGCCCGGGACCGAAGAACCCGCTGTATCGCAATGGCACCGAAGCGGTCACGGAGTTGCTGGACGTTTTTGTGACAGGGTTCGAGCTGGTGCGCGATGTGCGGCTGGAGGGATTTCTGGGTGACACGCCCGACAGGGACAGGCCGAAACAGGCGCTGTTCTGGCGATCGGGCAGGACGATGCAGGCGATCGCCGCCAACCTGTCGGGACTGCAGGCGCTGTTTGAGGCTTCCGAGCTCGGCGAGGCGGTTCCGCAAGACGAGCGCTGGATCGGAAAGTCGGCGCTGTTCGAGTTTGGCAATGCCGCGCGCGCCTCTGCCGCCGAAGGACCCATTGCCGACATTCTCGCGGACCCGCTGCGGCGCGACAAGCTCGTCTATCTCGGGCTGGTTACCTCCAGCCTGTCGGAGATTTTCGGCGCCAGCCTGTCGGGCGTGCTCGGCCTGACGTCGGGTTTTTCCTCGCTCGACGGAGACTGATGATGAAGCAGCCAATGATCGACCGCAGGGACTTTCTCAGGGCAGCGGGCATGACGTTCGTGTCGGCGCTGGCCCCGGGAGCGCTGGCGGCTACACTGGACGCCGACGCCGTCTTCGCCAC
>JBKJRE010000418.1:0-3627 GCA_046594775.1 Rhizobiaceae bacterium
CGCATGTCGACGAATCCGAAAGGATCCTGCGCAAATGCGTCCATTGCGGATTCTGCACCGCGACCTGCCCGACCTATCTGCTGCTCGGCGACGAACTCGATTCCCCGCGCGGGCGCATCTACCTGATCAAGGACATGCTGGAGAACGGCCGCCCGGCCGACAAGCAGGTCGTCACCCACATCGACCGCTGCCTGTCCTGCCTCGCCTGCATGACCACTTGCCCGTCGGGCGTCAATTACATGCATCTCGTCGACCATGCCCGGACCCATATCGAGCAGACCTACACCCGCGCCCCGGCCGACCGCTTCATCCGCGCGATGCTCGCCTTCGTGCTGCCGCGTCCGGGCCGCTTTCGCCTCGCTTTGCGGCTGGCAAGGCTCGGCCGGCCTTTTGCATCCCTGTTCGACACATCGCCATCGCTGAAACCGCTGGCGGCGATGCTCAGGCTGGCGCCGGCTGCCGTGCCGCCGAAATCGCCAAATTCGCACCCCGGCAACCATCCGGCCGAAGGCGTGTCGCTCGGCCGCGTCGCCATCCTCACCGGCTGCGCTCAAGCCGTGCTCGACCCCGGCATCAACGACGCCGCGATTGCCGTGCTCACCCGGCTCGGCATCGAGGTCGTTGTGCCCAAGGGCGAGGGCTGCTGCGGCGCGCTGGTGCATCACATGGGACGCGAGGAGCAGGCGCTGGCCTCGGCGCGCAAGAATGTCGACGCCTGGACCCGCGAGATCGACAGAGGCGGGCTCGACGCCATCATCGTCACAACCTCGGGCTGCGGCACAACCATCAAGGACTATGGCTTCATGCTGCGCCTCGACCCGGCCTATGCAGAGAAGGCGAAAAAGGTCTCCGAACTGGCGAGCGACATCACCGAGTATCTGGCGACGCTCGACCTGCCCGCGCCGCCGCAAAAATTCGGCTTGGTCGTGGCCTATCATTCGGCCTGCTCGATGCAGCACGGCCAGAAGATCACCCGCCAGCCTAAGGAACTCCTGGCCAGGGCCGGCTTCGTCGTCAGGGAACCACGCGAGGGACATCTTTGCTGCGGATCGGCCGGCACCTACAACATCATGCAGCCCGACATTTCGGCCAGGCTGCGAGAGCGCAAGGTGAAGAACATCGAGGCGACTGGCGCCGCCCTTGTCGCCACCGGCAATATCGGCTGCATCACCCAGATCGCCTCGGCGGCGTCGCTGCCGGTCGTCCACACGGTCGAGCTGCTTGACTGGGCGTATGGCGGCAAGCGGCCGAAAGGGCTGCCAGCACAGTAGGGGCTGAAAAAGAAAAGGGCGGGCGACCTATGATTGGTCGCTCCGCCCTTTACCACGGACCACGCCCCCGCATGGCCCGTCCCCCGACCTGTCAGAACGTCAAATCACAATAACCGTCGTACCCACACCGGCGCGCTCGTAAAGATCCGTCACATCCTCGTTGCGCATGCGGATGCAGCCCGACGAGACGGCGCGGCCGATCGTCCAGGGCTGGTTGGTGCCGTGGATGCGGTAGAGCGTCGAACCGATATAAAGCGCGCGCGCACCGAGCGGGTTTTCCGGCCCGCCTGCCATGTGAACAGGCAGGTAGCGGCCCTTGGCGCGCTCGCGGGCGATCATTTCCGATGGTGGGCGCCAGTCGGGCCATTCGGCCTTGCGCGTGATCTTGTGAGTGCCGGCCCACTCGAAGCCGGGCTTGCCGGTGCCAACGCCATAACGGCGCGCCTTGCCGCCCGGTTCGACCAGAAACAGGAAGTTCCGGTTGGTGTCGATGATGATCGTGCCCGGCTTGTGCGGGCCGTCATAGGCGACCATCTGCGGCAGGAACATCGGGTCCATCTGCTGTTGCGCCGGGCGCTGCGGCTGCCGGCCGATAACTGCTGACGTGCGCACCGGATCCTGGCGGCTGCCCGTCAGATTCCTGATGCGGCGATTGGCCTCGCGCTGCGTGACCGGTTGCTGGCGGACAAGGAGCTTGCCGGGCGTGTGACCAAGCTGCATCAGCCATGGCGCGGAAAGGTCGGGGCTGACCACCACCGGCGGACGCTCGGCATAGCGGTCGTTGGCGGAAGCCGGGATTGCGGAAACGGCCATCATGGCCGAACTGAAAAGCACAACAAGTTTCTTCATGACACGCTCTCGACACAGGGACGCTGCACGGGGGTAGTTTCCCCGGCTTGGCGTTCATGTTGGCGTGTCGCGGCAACCGAAAGGTGAATCGAAATGATTCAAATGCCGTTTTGTCAGTAAAGCTTTTGGTGTGGTTACCGCGCGGTGCAGGAATCTGGTAAAGGCCGTGTAAACCGAGGTGTTTTGGGCGTTAACCAATGGCAATCGACGAAAACAGCAGCGGATTGATCGAGGGACCGGATGGCGGGATGCGCTGCTTCTGGCATGGCAACCTGCCCGACTATTTGCATTACCACGACAATGAATGGGGCCGGCCCGTCGCCGATGACCGGAGGCTGTTCGAAAAGATCTGCCTCGAGGGCTTCCAGTCGGGCCTGTCCTGGCTGACCATCCTGCGCAAGCGCGAGAATTTTCGCGCCGGCTTCGCCAATTTCGAGTTCGACAAGGTGGCCGCATTCACCGACGCCGATATCGAGCGGCTGCTCCAGGATGCCGGCATCGTGCGTCATCGCGGCAAGATCGTTTCGACCATCAACAATGCGCGCCGCGCCCGCGAAATGGCCGAAGAATTCGGATCGCTGGCTGCCTGGTTCTGGCGTTTCGAGCCCGGCCCCGACGAGCGGCCCGAAATTGTCGACCTGGCGCATCTGCGCGCCAACCCCACGACGGCCGTCTCGGTGCGGATCTCCAGGGAACTGAAGAAGCGCGGCTGGTCCTTTGTCGGACCGACCACGGTCTATGCCTTCATGCAGGCGATGGGCCTCGTCAACGACCACCTTGAGGGCTGCAGCTGCCGCGGCGCAATCGAGAAGGAGAGAGCCGCGTTCAGGCGGCCGGCCTGAAGCGGCGCCTTAGACGCCCGCCTGGCGCGACAGCAAAAGGCCAAGCGCGATAACCGCGACGGTGACAAAGGCCGGATAGACGATCAACAGCGCGGTCAGCAAGGCGCTGGCCGATGCCGGCGCAGCATGGCCGCTTTCCTGATCCGGAACGCCGAACGGGCCGGCGCCCACAGCCGCATGCGGCGTCTGCAGGGTCTCGGCCGGGTGAAGTCCTGACGGATTACCCTGTTCAGCGGCGGCGCTTGCGCGCAAACTGCCTGTCGTCGTCATCGTAAGCCCCGGGGCCGTTTCACTTGATCGGCTTATCCGTCCCCAATGTGTCGGTACAATGCCGCGAAT
The DNA here is from genome assembly GCA_046594775.1 of Rhizobiaceae bacterium. Lineage (GTDB taxonomy): Bacteria > Pseudomonadota > Alphaproteobacteria > Rhizobiales > Rhizobiaceae > CAMYMG01. Next base: position 3,302 of record JBKJRE010000418.1, read on the forward strand.
ACGGCGGATTTGTTTCCTTTTCGAGTCAAAGGACAGGGCCGTTGGCGCCGGCGCACACGTTTAACGCGCGGCATCCCGGGCGGGCGAGCCAAGCGAGTGAAGACCCGGGACCTAGTGGCTGTTGCATCATGTGGCGCGGCGCAATCCCCCTCCCCCTTGAGGGGGGGGTTAGGGGTGGGGGTGCCTCAAGCGCCAGTGGTCTTCCAGAATACCCCCACCCGCGCCTGCGGCGCGACCTCCCCTCAAGGGGGAGGTGGGGCGCCGCGTTCGTCATCAAAGCGTGGATAAATCCGCACCCCAGCCTACCCAGACCCCTTGCGCATCAA
>JBKJRE010000538.1:0-5196 GCA_046594775.1 Rhizobiaceae bacterium
GGAATAACGCTCAGTTGAGCTTGGATTTGACCTCCTGAAGCGACGACTGGAAGAGGTTTGCACCGGTCTTGGCGTCGACCCTGTCGGCCAGAAGTTTTCTAGCCGCTTCGACGGCGATGTCTACCGCACTTGCCCGAACCTCGATGATGGCGTCGCGCTCGGCCTGCTCGATCTTCTGCTCGGCAAGGGCAGTACGCCGGGCCACGTATTCCTCTGTCTTGCGGTTCGCTTCCTCAAGAAGCATTTCGGCCTCGCGCTTTGCCGACGCGACAATGTCGGCCGCGTCTTTTTCGGCTTCTTTGCGTTTGCGCTGGAAATCAGCCAGGAGGTCAGCCGATTCCTTGCGCAGCCGGCGCGCCTCTTCGAGTTCGTCCCGGATGCGCCTGGCGCGTTCGTCAAGCGACTTGGAGATCATGCCTGGCGCTTTGAAATAAACCACGACCGCGGCGAAAATGACCAGAGCGACCGTAGCCCAAAAAGTATTGTCCATGACGTTCTCCTAGCCGCGGACTGACTTGACGGCTACGACAAGCGCGGCCTTGTCGACCTTGCCGCCGGTCAATTGCTGGACGATTTCGGCGGAGGTTTCCTCGGCAATTCCGCCGACTTCCCGCATCGCCTTGGCTTTGATCGTCGCAATCTGCTCTTCCGCCGCTGCAAGCTTTTCGCCGAGACTGGTCTCGACTTTCTTACGCTCGGCCTCCGCCTTGGCCTTGGAGGCCTCGTGTGCCTCCTGAGCAATGGAATTTGCCTTGGCTTTGGCTTCGGCCAGTTCCTGCTCGTAAGCAGCGACCGCGGCGTCGGCCTCGGTCTTCGAGCGAGCCGCCGCGTCAAGATCACCGCTGATCCGGGCGCTGCGATCCTCCAGGATGCCGCCGACCCTCGGCAGGACGACCTTTTTCAGAAACAGGTAGAAGAGTCCAAAAGTGATGGCGAGCCAAAGGATCTGCGACGGGAAGGTCGTGCTGTCGAACGGCGGAAACGAGCCGCCATGTTCCTTGCCCTGTTCGGTATGCGCGCCAGCCTCGGTCGAAGCCGCATGTGCGCCGCCCTCGACCGAGTCGCCAAGAGCGCCGATTTCTGCCGGCGCAGCTTCCTGCGCGTATCCCGGTGTCACAAACATCAAACGTCCCCTGTCCAGACAGTCTGGTCGCATTAAGCGACCAGCAATGCCGTTTCCGTCTTGCTCTTACGTGAAAAGCAGGAGCAGGGCGACGAGGAGCGAGAAGATGCCGAGAGCTTCGGTCACAGCGAAGCCGAAGATCAGGCGGCCGAACTGGCCATCAGCTGCCGACGGGTTGCGCAGGGCGCCCGAGAGATAGCTGCCGAAAATCGTGCCCAGGCCGATGCCTGCGCCGCCCATGCCGAGGCAGGCGATGCCCGCACCAATTGCCTTTGCTGCATCTACTTCCATTTCCAACTCCTTGTGGATCTACAATCGATACGTGTTGTGGATGGCGGGCGATCCGCCGGCGAAAAACCTAGTGTCCCGGATGCAGGGCGTCGTTGAGATACATGCAGGTCAGCACTGCAAACACATAGGCCTGCAAGAATGCAACCAGAACCTCAAGCGCCGTGATCGCAACCGTCATGGCAAGTGGCAGGATCGAACCGGCGACACCGAGAAATCCGGCGGCGCTGAGCGACACGACGAAGCCGGCGAAAACCTTGAGCGTTATGTGTCCGGCGAGCATGTTGGCAAACAGACGCACCGACAGGCTGACCGGCCTGGATAGGAACGAGATCACCTCGATCAGCACGACCAGAGGTATCAGGACGCCGGGAACGCCCTGTGGCACGAACAGCTTGAAGAAGCCGAGGCCGTGCTTCATCAGGCCATAGACGATGACGGTGCCGATCACCAACAGGGCCAGCGCAAAGGTGACGATGATGTGGCTGGTGACCGTGAAGAAATACGGGAACAGGCCAAGAAGATTGGCCACCAGCACGAACATGAAGAGTGAAAAAACGAAGGGAAAGAACTTCATCCCCTGCGAGCCTGCCGCGTCTTGCAGCATCGAGGCGACGAATTCGTAGGACATTTCGGAGATCGACTGCAGCCGGCCTGGAATGAGCCCGCGGCTTGCAGTCGTCAGAAACAGGAAGGCGCTCGCCGCCACAACCGTGGCGACCATGAAGGCGGATGCGTTGGTGAACGAAAAGTCGAGCCCGCCGATTTCGATCGGAATCCATTTTGCGATCTGAAACTGATGGATTGGATCGTTAGCCAAATCGCCGCCCCTTCAGGCTGATTGCACCCGCAGGTGCGCCTTTATTCCACATCGGGCCTTCTGTCACCTTTTTCAGGGACTTTCAAACCCACTTCCGCGACCTTGCCTGTCGAACGCAGGACATTGAGGACACCTGCCCCGAACCCGAGGAGCAAAAACACGATCAATCCCCAAGGCGACGTTCCCGCCAGCTTGTCGATCACCCAGCCGAGACCCGTTCCGACCGCAATTCCCGCGATAAACTCGCTGGAAATTTTCATTGCCTGCCCGTAACCCGACACTCCGCCGGTCTCCGGGCCTGACTTCCTGTCCCGTCCGTCGGGCAATCTCGTTGCAAGCGATGCCTCAAGTTCGCGACGGCGCCGGTCCAATTCGTCGTCGCGATTTTCGGCTCCGCTCTGTCCGCCCGGTCCGGACTCCCCGGTTTCGTCTGGCCCGTTTGAAGCGGCCATCGCAACCTCCCTGCCGGGCGGCAAGGGTCTCGTCCCCGTCCGCTCCAAGTCGGGCGCAACATAGTTAGGGCCCATGCCCCCGTCAAGTCAGGGAAAGGGTCGAGACAACCGGCAATTATACCAATCAAATCAGGGTGTTGAGAAGGTGCGACATAGTGCCCTGCGGATTATGGCGCCCCGGCGGGTGCGAATCCTCGCGAAACCGGCGGCGCGTCGCTGCGCCGCCACGGCAACACTAACTCCAGCCGCCACCATAAGTCCGGTAGAAGATGTGGAGGCCGATCTTTTTCATCTTCTTCATTGTATGCGCCCAGCGCGGCGCCACATAGGTGGCGTGGTAATGGGTTGCCGAGGCGACCTCGGGAATGAAGATCTTGCCGGCCGTGACGGCCATGGCGATCTCTTCGGCCACCGCGTAGTTCTCCGGGCTGGTGATGCGGTCGCGCTTGCCGTCGCAGGCAAAGGAGAACTGGCAGCGATTGAGCAGATTGTCGTTCTGATAGACGACGCCACAGATTGTGTTGGGATAGTTGGGGTTGCGCACACGGTTCAGCATGACCTGACCGACAGCCGCCTGGCCGCGCAGTTTCTCACCGCGCGCTTCGAAATAGATACCGGTGGCGAGGCACTTCTGTTCGACCTTCGAGAACACGCCAGGCGGTAGCGGCTGGCTCATCCAGTCGTGATCACCCTTGGCTAGCGGCGGAATGAAGCGGCCATCGTCCTTCTGGCCGGGTTCCTGAAACAGGCTTTCGAAAGGCGATGCCTTGGAATAGTCGGGCAAAGCCGGCGCATAGGCCGTCGCGAGAATGTCGGACTTGTCGTTGTTGACAAGGTCAGCAAGGATCGTCGGCACGCCGGAACTGCCGCCCTTTTTCCCCTTCATGTAGAAGGCTGTTGCGATGGCAACTTCCTTGCCGCGGATGTCGGAGACGGCGAAAGCCATCTTCACGACATCCTGCGCCGGACGCAAAAGCATGCCGGTGCGCTTGAACATCGAGCCGGCATCAAATGTCCTCGGTGGCGCGACCGGCGAAACATGGACGATCCGGTCCTTCTTGCCCGAGCGAACGACGCGTTCCTCGTCTGGAATCGCGCTGATCCGGCTTTCCTTGCCTCGCAACGCAACCGCGCCAAGGTTTCCGGCCTCAACCTTCGATCCGGGGATCGAGCCGGTGGTCAGGTCGCCATCGACGAACGGCATGTCGACCGAATGGACCGCCCCGGCGACAGACTTTTCAACAAAGGAGTTCCAGCGCGCACTGGGCGCCTCGATGCCCGAAACTAGTCCGCCCATGTCCTGATAGGCGGCGACCGTCGGAAAACCGATCCAGATGCCGAGACCTATGATGAACGGAGACAGAAGCGAACGCTTGTCCCGGCCTGTGACGGCGGAGCGCCGGATCACTAGTCGTCGATGCACAGAAACTCTCCAGAACGCAATCTACCCTCTTGGCGAGAGACTGATGCATTAACCTTGATGGAGCGTTAATGGTGGTCATCCGGCGCAAATATGGTGAGCCACCGCGGCGTCGGGTCGCATCAGCGGCGCTTCATGGCCCGCCCGGCGAACGGGTTTTCCGACGCGTGGAGCGACATTCGGATCGGCACGCCGGGCATGTCGAACGCCTCGCGAAGATTGTTGGTAAGATAGCGGATATACGACTGCGGCACGTCGTCGGGACGCGTGCAGGAGATGACGAAGCCCGGAGGACGGGTCTTGGCCTGGGTCATGTATTTGATCTTCAGGCGACGGCCGGCGACGGCCGGCGGCGGGTGATGGCCGAGCACGCCCTCCAACCAGCGATTGAGACGGCCTGTCGAAACGCGGCTGTTCCAGACCTTGTGTGTCGTCAGAACCGCATCCATCAGCTTGTCGAGTCCGCGGCCGGTCTCGGCAGAAACCGGAACTGCAAGCACGCCACGGACCTGCGGAAGGAGCCGTTCGGTCTTCTCGCGCAACTCGGCCAGGGTTTCCTGCGGGTGTTCGATCAGGTCCCATTTGTTGAAGGCCAGTACCAGCGCCCGGCCCTCACGGACGATCAGGTCGGCGAGTTGAAGATCCTGCTTCTCGAAAGGGATCGTCGCGTCCAAGACGACGACGACCACCTCGGCAAAACGAATGGCGCGCAGTCCGTCGGAGACCGAGAGCTTTTCGAGCTTTTCCTGGACCCTTGCCTTGCGGCGCATGCCGGCCGTATCGAACAGCTTCATTTGCCGGCCACGCCAGTCCCAGTCGACGGAGATCGAATCGCGCGTGATGCCGGCTTCCGGGCCGGTCAGCAGCCGCTCCTCGCCGATCAGCGCGTTGATCAGCGTCGACTTGCCGGCGTTGGGGCGGCCGACGACGGCGATGCGCATCGGCTTGGTATCGTCGTAGCCGGGTTCGGCGTCGGGATCGGTGACGTCCTCGCCGATCAGCACTTCCGTGTCGGCAATGGCGTCCTCGTCTTCGTCCGTCTCCTCACCGAAGACGCGCGCCTCGCCCAGAAGCTCGACGATCGCGTCGCGCA
>JBKJRE010000573.1:0-2564 GCA_046594775.1 Rhizobiaceae bacterium
GCCGTTGTCATCGGCGGAACCTCTCTGCTCGGCGGCAACGGCGGATATGGGTTTACGGTCATCGGTGTTCTCGTCCTGCAGGTGCTGACTTCCTTCCTGCTCGGTATCGGTCTTCAATACGAATGGCAGCAGTTCATCTTCGGTCTGCTGATCTTGCCCATGGTAGCCCTCTACGGTCGCTCGCCGCATATTCGGTCCACTGTTTAAGGAAACGTGATGTTCGCTACAATCTATGCCTCCAAAGATGTGGTCTCGACTTCACTGGCCGGGCTTGCGCTCATGAGCCTGGCGGCGGCAGTCGTCTGTTTTCTTGGGCTGACCTGGTCGAACGAGCGGTGGCGTGTGCCGACCGCCCTTGTCGGCGCCGCGTGCCTCGTCACGGCGGTCTACTACGCCGGCGCGACCGGATACTGGCTGAGTTCGGGGGCGGCGAGCACCGGTGTGCGGTTCTCCGCCTGGTACACCGTCCATCCGATGCAGGTAGCCGCGGTGTACTTCTTCGCCCGCACCCAGGGTCCCGTGCCGGTGGGCGTATTCTGGCGTCTTGTCGTCGCCTCACTCCTGATGGTCTTCGGCCGTTGGCTCGGCGACGCCTCGTTCTTCAATCCGACGCTCGGTGTTCTGATATCGATCGGTTTCTGGCTCTACATCCTTGGGGAAATGTACTTCGGCGCGATGCCAGAAGCCGTCCGGAAATCGTCGCGCCCGGTGCGTTTCGGATATTTCTGGATACGCTTGTTGTTCACCCTTGGCTGGGCTGTCTATCCGATCCTGCATTTCGTCGACGTGGTGATCGGCGTCGGGCAGGCTCCAGCTGTTATCGTCCTCTACAGTGTCTTTGACATCGTGAACCTCATCATCCCGTCTCTCATCGTCGTGGCCGTGGCCGGCCAGGACCGGTACTGATCGCCCCCGGGCGTTAAAGAAGGAATGACATCATGACAGGCGCCGACATCATCGCCATCATCATACTGCTGACAATCCTGATCGCAGTGAGCGTCTACCTGCTGCACTGGCTCTACCGTCACTCCTCCAAGGACCAGAGTTTCGTGCGAACCGGCTCCGGAGGCGAGCGGGTGGTCATGGGCGGCGGCGCCCTCGTAATACCGATCATTCACGACATCACCGTCGTGAACATGAACGCCATTCCGATCGAGATCCGGCGGCAGGGCGAACAATCCCTCATTACCAAGAACAAGATGAGGATCGATATAACAGCGGAGTTCTTCGTCCGCGTCATCGCCACCAAGGAGGGGGTCTCGACGGCGGCTCGCACCCTGGGCGCCCGCACCCAGGACCCTGTTTTGCTGAAAGAGGTTATTCAGGGCCGCCTTGTGGACGCCATGTCGTCAGTCGCGGCGTCGCTTACAATGAACGAAATCCATGAAGACCGTGCCGGTTATGTCCTCAAGATCTCGGAACTCGTCGTCGGGGTCCTGACCTCGAGTGGTCTCGAGTTGGAGGCGGCCTCTCTGACGTCGCTGAATCAATCCGATATTTCAGTCTTTGATCCTTCGAACTATTTCGATGCCGAAGGTATGACGCTGATTATCCAGGAGACGGAAGAGCGTCGCAAGATCCGTAACCAGATCGAGAACGAGACAAGGGTTCAGATAAGGGTCCGCGATTTCGAAGCGGAACAGAAGGTTATCCAGATCGATCGAGATCTGGAATATGTCCGCATCGATCAGGCGCGCGACATTGAAGCAAGGAAGGCCCAGCAGATCGCCGAGATCGAGACTGAAAGATCAACGTCGCAAATTGCCATCAACCAGGCTCGCTCGAAGACCGACGAAGAGGCTGAACGCATCCTCATCGCCAAGAGCCGGGCGATCGATGAGGCGCGAATTCTGAGCGAGAATGAGATCAAGGGGCTCGAAATCGAACGCAACAGAGATACGGAACTGACCGAAATCGGATCCAAGGCCAAGCTTGAAAACGAACGCATCCAGGTCCGGCAGCAGGTTGAGGCGGAGCGCATCCTTCGCGACCACGAGATTCGCGAGGCGCAGATCAAGTCGCGCCATAGCCTCGCCCTCTTCGAGACCAAGGCGGACGGTGAGATTGAGAATAGCCGCTTGCTGACCCTGAAGGATGTTGAGGCGGCACGCATCGAAACCGATAAAGTCATTGAGATCGCTAGTGTCGAGCGCGAGAAGCAAGTCAGGATTTCTTCCGAGAAGGCGCAGACAGAGGTCGAGAGGGCCGGCTTCAGCAAGAAGCTGGCGGTCGAAAACGAACGTCTCAAGACCGAGGAAGAGATACGCGCCCGCGATATACACAGGCAGCACAAGATCAAGCTTGCCGAAACTGCCAGCTACCGGGAGGTCGAGGACGCCCGAGTCGTAGCGGAGCGAGATATCGAGGAATTGCGAATTGCAGCTCGAAAGTATGTCGAACGCTTCGAAATCGAGCAATCCATGGAGACAGAAATCGCCGACAAGGAGCGGCTGATAGCCGTGGTCAACAAGGCGATCGACGAAGCGGTGGCGCGGACTTCCGAGGCCGAGGCGCAGCGCAAACTGGCGCTTACCCAAGAGAAGATCGAATCGGTGCGGGCTGAG
>JBKJRE010000611.1:0-7929 GCA_046594775.1 Rhizobiaceae bacterium
GTCGACTCGCGCCTCAGCCTCGCCCCGACGCCGGACACCGCTCAGCTGCGCCGGTATCACCTTCGTATCGTTCAACACCAGCACGTCGCCGGGCTCGAGCAGCGCGGGCAGATCGCCAACGGCGCGGTCCTCCATGCCGACGCGCGGACGCACCACCAGCAGGCGCGCCGCGTCGCGCGGCTCGGCCGGCCTCAGCGCTATGCGCTCGTCGGGAAGGTCGAAGTCGAAGAGATCGACGCGCATCAGGTCAGACGGATCAGCAGCGCCCCGGTCATCAGCAGCACCGCGCCGGCGACGCGGCCGAGTGAAATCTCGCGTACCGCCAGCCCGAGGAAACCGATGCGGTCGATCGCCATGCCGGCCAGAAGTTGTCCGGTTACCGCAAAGGCCATCAGCGAGGCTGCGCCGATGCGCGGCGCCAGGATCGTCGCGATGGTGACATAGGAGCCGCCGAGAAACCCGCCTGCGATGAACAGCCAGGGTGCCGGTGCCCGCCATTCGAGCGATATGCCCTGCAACCGCACGATCACCACCGAGACGATACCGAGCACCACGGCGCCGGACAGGAACGAGAAGGCCGCTGCCGGCACCGGCGAACCGAGTCCCCGGGCAAGTTGCGCGTTGATCGGGGCTTGTATGGCGATGAACGCGCCGGCGGCGATTCCCATCAAGGACCAGAAAACACCAATCATCGTCGTCTTTGTCCCTGTCTGCGGCCAAGCCTACTTCACGTCCGCGGCGACCTTCATCGAGACGATCTTGTCGGGATCGCTAACCGGCTCGCCGCGCTTGATCTTGTCGACATTGTCCATGCCTTCGATGACCTGGCCCCATACCGTGTACTGGCGGTTGAGGAAGCCGGCGTCGTCAAAGCAGATGAAGAACTGCGAATTCGCGGAATTCGGGTTCTGCGAGCGCGCCATCGAGCATGTGCCGCGCATATGGTTCATGTTGGAGAACTCGGCCTTGAGGTCGGGCTTGTCGGAGCCGCCCATGCCGGCGCGCGCCGGATTGAACTCCTTGCCGTCGGATTTGCCGAACTTGACGTCGCCGGTCTGCGCCATGAAGACGTCGATAACGCGGTGGAAAACCACGCCGTCATAGGCGCCTTCGCGCGCCAGTTCCTTGATGAGACCGACATGGCCCGGTGCGAGATCTGGCAGCAGCTCGATCACGACCTTGCCCTGTGTGGTTTCGAGGATAAGCGCGTTTTCGCGGTCCTTGATTTGAGCCATCTTTGAAGTCCCTTTCCTGAAAAATTCCTAGTTGCCGTCGGCCGCGATGCGAACCTTGATCATGCGGTCGGGATCGATCACCGCGCCGGTCTGCGGGTTGTCGCTCTTCTTGATCTTGTCGACGAGTTCCATGCCCTTTTCGACCTCGCCCACAACTGTGTACTGGCCATCCAGTCCGGAGTTCGGAGCGAGCATAATGAAGAACTGCGAATTGGCCGAATCGGGATCCTGCGAGCGCGCCATGCCGACGATGCCGCGAACATAGGGAACGTCGGAGAATTCTGCCGGCAGGTCGGGCTTGTCCGAACCGCCCATGCCGGCGCGCTGGGAATTGTAGCCGTCTTCCATATCGCCGAACTGCACGTCGCCGGTCTGCGCCATGAAGCCGTCCATGACGCGGTGAAACGCGACATTGTCATAGGCGCCCTCGCGCACCAGCGCCTTGATCTGCGCGACATGCTTTGGCGCGAGATCCGGCCGCAGCGCAACCGTCACCTCGCCGTCCTTGAGGGTGATGATCATGGTATTTTCCGGATCGGCGGCAAATACCGGCGAAGTGCCGAACATGGCTGCAAGCAATACGAATAGCGAAGCAAGCTTCCTGAGCTGCATGGACGTTTCTCCAGAATTCTATTTCGTTTTGAATTTCGCGACGAGCGCTTCGGCGACCACCGCAGGGACGAAGGGACGGATGTCGCCGCCCATCGACGCTATCTGGCGCACAAGTGTGGCCGTAATCGTGCGGACAGAGAGACTTGCAGGCAAAAATACCGTCTGCAGCTCTGGCGCCATGGTCTCGTTCATGCCGGCCATCTGCATCTCGTAATCGAGATCGGTGCCGTCGCGCAGGCCGCGAATCATGATGGCCGCGCCCTGTTGCCGGGCCGCGTCGATCACCAGCCCGTCAAAGGCGACGACCTTGATGCGGTCGGCGTCTTTGCCGAATTCGTCTGCGGCCGCCGCCTCGATCAGCTTTACCCGCTCTTCGAACTCGAACAGCGGCTTCTTGCCCGGGTGAATGCCGATCGCCGCATAAACCACGTCTGCCACCGACAGCGCCGCCTTGAGCACGTCCAGATGGCCGTTGGTCGGCGGGTCGAAGGAGCCGGCATAGATGGCGTGGCGCTTGGTCATGGAGGGTGCTTCTAGCGAGACTGCCGGTCAAAGGCAAATCGGATGAACTGCGGATGAACGCGGCCATCGACAACGGTTCAATCGATGCTCGCTAAGTCGTGAACATTAAAGAATGAAACCAAATTGCCGGTCGCAAGTTATAGGCCCAGGAGATTTCGCAATGATTATCTACATGCTCGCAGTTGCAATGACCATTACCATGCTGATCGCCACGGTCCTCAACATTCATGAGGAGACGGAGCGCAACCGTCTGAAGCAGAAAAGCGTTGCAGTTCGAAATTTCTGGCCGCGCTAACCTCCAGTCAGCAACGCCTTCGCCGGAGATGGCGACGTCGGGTTAGACCCCGGTCCCGTCTCCGGCGCCCTGCCCTCCATCGCCATCCGGTGCAATCGTCGCCGGCACATCCTCTTCATCCTCGGCCTGCGGTTCGGAGATGCGCTCCACCGACACGACTTTTTCCGCCTCGGCGGTGTCGAAGATCGTAACGCCCTTGGTCGCACGGCTGGCAATTCGGATGCCCTTCACCGGCACCCGTATCACCTGACCGCCATCGGAAACCAGCATGATCTGGTCATCATTCCCAACGGGGAATGTCGCAACCAGCCTGCCGATCTCGTCGACCTTTGAAACGTCGGTCGCGCGGATTCCCTTGCCGCCACGCCCCGTGAGGCGGAAATCATACGATGACGAGCGCTTTCCGTAGCCGTATTCGCTCACCGTGAGAACCATTTGCTCCAGGGTTCTCAGTTCGTCGTATCGTTCGGGCGGCAGCGTCGTTTCCTCGTCCACTTCCTCATTGGTGAGAGCGATCTCTTCCTCGTCCATGCCGGCGGTCTTCCGCTCGCTGACCGCCTGCTTGAGATAGGCCGCGCGTTCCGCCGGACTTGCCCCGACATGGTTCAGAATGGCCATCGAGATGACCCGGTCGCCGTCGCCCATGCTGATGCCACGCACACCCACCGAGTTGCGGCTCACGAAGACGCGAACGTCGCTGACCCGGAAACGGATGCACTGCCCCGAACTTGCCGTCAAAAGCACGTCGTCGGCATCCGAGCAGGTCTCGACGCCCAGAATCTCGTCGCCCTCCTCCTCGAGCTTCATGGCGATCTTGCCATTGCGGTTGACTTGAACGAAATCCGACAGCTTGTTGCGTCGCACCGTGCCGCGTGTCGTGGCAAACATCACGTCGAGATCGGCCCAGCTCTCTTCGTCCTCCGGCATCGGCATGATCGTGGTGATCCGCTCGCCATCCTGCAGGGGCAGCATGTTGCGCAGGAATTTGCCACGCGACTGCGGGTTGCCGATCGGCAGCCGCCACACCTTTTCCTTGTAGACGATGCCGCGCGACGAGAAGAACAGCACCGGCGTATGGGTATTGGCGACAAACAGCCGGGTGACGAAATCCTCGTCCCTGGTCGACATGCCCGAGCGGCCCTTGCCGCCGCGGCGCTGGGCCCTATAGATCGAAAGCGGCACCCGCTTGATATAGCCCGAATGGCTGACGGTAACGACCATGTCCTCGCGCTGGATCAGGTCCTCGTCGTCCATGTCGGCGGCGCCGTCGAGCAGTTCCGTGCGGCGCGGCGTTCCGAATTCATCACGCACCGCGATCAGTTCGTCCTTGACGATCTGCTGGATGCGCACGCGCGACGACAATATGTCGAGATAGTCCTTGATCTCGGCGCCGATCGTGTTCAACTCGTCGGCGATCTCGTCGCGGCCAAGCGCCGTCAGCCTCTGCAGGCGCAGTTCGAGAATGGCGCGCGCCTGTTCTTCCGACAGGTTGTAGGTGCCGTCCTCGTTGATGCGATGGCGCGGATCATCGATCAGCAGGATCAGCGATTCGACGTCTGCCGCCGGCCAGCGGCGCACCATCAACTGTTCGCGCGCCGTCTGCGGATCGGGCGCCTGGCGGATAAGCTTGATCACCTCGTCGATGTTGGCGACGGCAATGGCAAGGCCGACCAGCACGTGGGCGCGGTCGCGCACCTTGCGCAGCAGGAATTTGGTCCGCCGGCTGATCACCTCCTCGCGAAAGGCGACGAACGCCTTCAGCATGTCGATCAGCGTCATCACTTCCGGCTTGCCGCCGTTGAGCGCCACGACATTGGCGCCGAAAGACGTCTGGAGCGGCGTGTAGCGATAAAGCTGGTTCAGGATCACATCCGAAACAGCATCGCGCTTCAGTTCGATGACGACGCGATAACCCTGGCGGTCGCTTTCGTCCCGGATGTCGGAAATGCCCTCGATGCGCTTGTCGCGCACCAGTTCGGCCATCTTCTCGATCATCGTCGACTTGTTCACCTGGTATGGAACCTCGGTGATGATGATGGCTTCGCGGTCGTTGGGCCGCTCTTCTATGCTGACCTTGCCGCGCATCAGGATCGAGCCGCGTCCGGTGGCATAGGCGCTTTCTATGCCGGCGCGGCCGATCACCAGGCCGCCGGTCGGGAAATCGGGGCCCGGAATGATATCCATCAGTGTCGGCAGGTCGATGGCCGGATTGTCGATCAGCGCCATCGCGCCGTCGCAGACTTCGCTGAGATTGTGCGGCGGGATGTTGGTCGCCATCCCGACCGCAATGCCGCCGGCGCCGTTGACCAGCAGGGCCGGGAAGCGTGCCGGCAGCACCTTCGGTTCGCTGCCCGACGCGTCATACGTATCCTGAAAATCGACTGTATCCTTGTCGATATCCTCGAGCAGCTCGTGGGCCACCTTGGTCAGACGCGACTCGGTGTAGCGCATCGCCGCCGGCGGATCGCCGTCGATCGAGCCGAAATTGCCCTGCCCGTCGATCAGCGGCACGCGCAGCGACCAGTCCTGCGCCATGCGCACGAGCGCATCGTAGATCGAGGCGTCGCCATGCGGATGGTATTTGCCCATCACGTCGGCGACGGGGCGGGCCGATTTCACATATTTGCGGTTCCAGTGATAGCCGCTCTCATGCGCGGCAAACAGGATGCGCCGGTGGACCGGCTTCATGCCGTCGCGCACGTCGGGAAGCGCCCGGCTCACGATCACGCTCATCGCGTAATCGAGGTAGGAGCGCTGCATCTCCTCGACGATCGAAATCGGTTCGATGTCGGAAGGGCCGCCGGGCCCGCGCGGTGTTTTCTGGTCGTTCAAATCGGATCACTTGAATGGTTGGGAATCACTGCCTGTCTATATAGGAAGCAGCACCGAATATCCAAGCCGAACAGGGTTTTTCCAGCGTTGATTTTTCGGGCAAATTCAAAAGGATATGCCTGGTTTTCTTCCTGCGCGGCGGGTCCCTTAATTCAGGCCGCCACGGCGTCGGTCATCGCTCTTGCCTGCAAATCGATAAGAGCCCGGGCTGGCGTCGAAGGGCGGGCCGCGCTAGCCTGTCGCGGGGGGAACGTGCCATGCCCAGTTACGACAGTCTTTTCAATGCCTTCGTGACCATACTGGTGACCATCGATCCGCCCGGCCTGGCGCCGCTTTTTCTTGCGGTGACGCGCGGCATGAACCGTGAAGAGCGCCGTCAGGTTTCCATGCGCGCCTCGATTATCGGCTTTGCGGTGATGGCCCTGTTTGCACTGGCCGGCGCCGCCATCCTCTCGGTCTTCGGCATCACCCTGCCGGCTTTCCGCGTCGCCGGCGGATTTCTGCTGTTCTTCATCGCCTTCGAAATGGTTTTTGAGAAGCGACAGGACCGCAAGGAAAAGATCTCCGACGTCGCCATCACCCGCGACCATATCCACAACATCGCCGCCTTTCCGCTTGCGATCCCGCTCATTGCCGGACCGGGCGCCATCTCGGCGACGGTGCTTCTGTCGGGCTCGATGCCTGGCTTTGCCGGGCAGGCATCTCTGGTCGGCATCATCGCGCTCTGCCTTGGCCTCACCTTCGTGGTGTTCCTCCTCGCCGAACGTATAGACGGCCTGCTCGGCCAGACCGGCCGCTCCATCCTGACACGGCTGCTCGGCGTCATCCTTGCTGCCCTGGCGGTGCAGTTTGTCGCCGATGGCATCAAGGCGCTGATGGCGGCCTGAAGGGCCGGCAGGCAGTCATCGTCTCCAGCAAGTCGCGTTCCGTCAATCACCCGGCTTTCCGGCGACGCCGCCCTGATGCAAGGCCCTGTAAGCCTCGGCATCGCCGTAATCCTCGAAGCGCGCATAGGCAGCATGGGCCCCGACGACGCGGCGGGCATGCTTGATCGGACACCAGTGCTGTTCGGTCCGGCCGGCAATCTCGCGCGCATAAGCGATCAGACCATTGGCGTAGGAGCAATAGGCGCAGTTGAATTTCTCGATCACGTTCAGATAGGCGAGATGATGCCGGTCGAGGACCAGGTAGTCACCGCGCCGCACCTTCTTCAAGCCGTAAGCAGGAAAGCAGACCGCCTGGTAAACGGTTAGGAACAGGTCGAGAAGGACCAGCGGAACGATCAGTGCATAAATGAACCGCGCCGTCAGCACGGCCATGGGACGTGCATCCAATATGTAGATCGGCAAGCGTGTCTTCAGTTCGCGATGCCGGCGCAGAAGCTCCTCCTCGAAACGCGCGCGACCGTTTTCCAGCCCGAAGTGCAGGTCTGCGCGGCGCTTTGCGAGTTCGGCCTCGAGTTCAGCCTCAAAATGCTGAATCTTTTCGGCAAGGGAGGCGATCGTGGGGTTCATCGGAATCTCGGCGCTTGAGCGATCGTATGCTGTCGCACCGTAGCACCTGGGTCAGGACTTCACCCGGGTTTATCGTCCAGGCGCTTCCCGAGACATTTCACCGTCATCTCTCGGAATGACGCGATCCGGTTCGCGTCAGGTTGTTGGCCTCACGCCGCCGTCGACGCACCCGTCTCTATGATCTCGAAATCATGCGTGATCGTCGCCGTCTTGGCCATCATCGCCGTAGCCGAGCAGTATTTCTGCAGCGACAGGTCGATCGCGCGCGCCACCTTGGCCTCCGAAAGTTTTCGTCCCTTGACCACGAAATGCATGTGGATGCGGGTAAAGACCTTGGGCTCTGTTTCGCCCCTGTCGGCGTCCATCTCGACAACGCAATCCTCGATCGCCTCGCGTCCCTTTTCGAGGATATGGATGACGTCATAGGCAGAGCAGCCGCCGGTGCCGACCAGAACCAGTTCCATCGGGCTGGGGCCGGGCGAACGGTCCTCGGAACCGAAAGCTGTTCCCAGCACTATTCTGTGGCCGCTGCCGGATTCGCCGACAAAGGTACGGTTTTCGACCCATTTTACGCGTGCTTTCACCGACGCCATTCCTTGTTCCGTTGATCCGGATTGCCGATCCTTGCCGCCGGCCCGGCTGCTTTGCAAGCGGACATTGCGTCCATGAAGGCACGTTGAATGGCCAGGGCGGGGAAAGACAGGCCGATCGGCAGGACCCTCGCCCGTCCTGTCAGGCGCGCTTGGCATCTGGGCGGCTTCAGCGCTCCGGCAGCGCCACCGTCAGTTCGCGCCCGCCGAGGCCGTGCACCAAATCATGCGCGCGCACCACAACGCTGTCGACCTCATCGGGGATCTCGAGGGCAAGGCTGCGGGTGAAGGGTTGCTCGTCGACATGCGGATGGAACAGCGTGCGCGGC
>JBKJRE010000586.1:0-3132 GCA_046594775.1 Rhizobiaceae bacterium
ATGCGCGGGTCTTGCGCCAGAAAAAACTCCCAGCGCGGCGTGAAGTCGGTGATCAGGAACCGGAATGACGCCGTCTCCAGGTGGTCGACCTTGCCGCTCCGGAACAGCAGACGGTCATAGGGCTCGAAATCGCGGCTGTATTCGCGGAAGTTGGTTGACGAGATCGTGTCAGACTCTGTCCGCCGCTGGTCGAAGGAAAGTCCGTCGCCGAAGACGCTGGCCTGGTGCAGATGTTCCTGAAGTTCGAATTCGAACTCAACCCACGGCAGCTTGCTGTTGTTGAGCATTTCGATGCGGACATTCAGGAAGCCGCTGGCGTAAAGTCCGGATTGATCGAACGGTCGGATTGGTCGGATCGTGCGGATGATGATCGTCACCGGCGTTGCGGAATTCATCTCTTCCTGGATGACGATGGGATCGGCCCTGGTGCCCTTGCCCGAGACGCCGGTAATGCGGAATCCGCCGAGTTCGTCGGAAAAGCTGTAGGCCCCGGTCTCCCACGGTTTTCCGGCGTCCTGGGCGGCCGCCCATTGGGCTGTGGCGGGCACGAAAAGGCATGCCGCCCACATGGCCGCACCCACTCTGGCGCTTCGCCTGGAAGCGGGAAAATCCGGTATTGCGCGGAAGGTATCGGCGTGCCGCATCGGTCCAGTATGGCCGAGAAGTCCGGCTGCGAATACCGGAATAAGCGTTGGCCGCTTTCAGGCTAACCTGTGAAATCGTGCGGGGCCTATATTTCCTGTCGCGCTGATCTTATCGATTGAATGGAAATGACGGCAGTTTCGCCTGGCTGCCGGATGCGCTAAGGAGCCCGTTAGCCAGCAAGAGGCCACACAGCCAGAGCCAGTGCGGAGACATTTATGAGCGATATCGAACGCGAAAGCATGGAATTCGACGTGGTGATCGTCGGCGCGGGGCCGGCGGGTCTGGCTGCGGCGATCCGGCTGAAACAGGTCAATCCGGAACTTTCCGTCGTCGTCCTGGAAAAGGGCGCGGAGGTTGGCGCCCATATCCTCTCGGGCGCAGTTGTCGATCCGGTCGGCATTGACCGTCTGCTGCCCGGCTGGCGCGATGCGGAGGACCACCCGTTCAAGACGCCCGTGAGCGCCGATCACTTCCTGCTTCTCGGGGCGAAAAGCTCGATGCGCATCCCGAATTTCCTGATGCCGCCCTTGATGAATAATCACGGAAACTATGCCGTATCGCTCGGCAATGTCTGCCGCTGGCTGGCCGGCAAGGCCGAAGCCCTCGGGGTCGAAATCTATCCGGGCTTCGCCGCGCGCGAGGTGCTTTACAACGACGCAGGAGCGGCCATAGGCGCCGTTACCGGCGACATGGGCGTTCAGCGCGACGGTTCGCCCGGCCCTGGCTTTGCTCCGGGCATGGCGCTGCTCGGCAAATATGTGCTGATCGGCGAGGGCGCGCGTGGCTCGCTGGCCAAGCAGTTGATCGCGAAATTCGGTCTTTCCGACGGCCGCGAGCCGGGCAAATACGGCATCGGCCTCAAGGAACTCTGGCAGGTGAAGCCGGAGAACCACAAGCCGGGCCTGGTGCAGCATTCCTTCGGCTGGCCGCTCGACATGCAGACCGGCGGCGGCTCCTTCCTCTATCACCTTGATGACAATCAGGTGGCGGTCGGCTTCGTGCTGCATCTCAACTACAAGAATCCCTGGCTATCGCCGTTCGAGGAGTTCCAGCGTTTCAAGACGCATCCGGCGATCCGCGGCACATTCGAGGGCGCCAAGCGCATTTCCTATGGCGCCCGCGCCATAACCGAGGGCGGCTGGCAATCGGTGCCGAAACTGTCGTTCCCGGGCGGGGTGCTGCTCGGCTGCTCGGCGGGATTCGTCAACGTGCCGCGCATCAAGGGTTCGCACAACGCCGTGCTGTCGGGAATGCTGGCCGCCGAACACACTGCAAAGGCG
The DNA here is from genome assembly GCA_046594775.1 of Rhizobiaceae bacterium. GTDB lineage: Bacteria > Pseudomonadota > Alphaproteobacteria > Rhizobiales > Rhizobiaceae > CAMYMG01. Next base: position 1,926 of record JBKJRE010000586.1, read on the forward strand.
ATTGCCGAGGGCCGCGCCAATGACGAGTTGTCTGCCTATGAGGATGCATGGCGCGACAGCGATATCGGCAAGGATCTGAAGAGAGTGCGTAACGTCAAGCCGCTATGGTCGCGCTTCGGCACCATCCTTGGCGTCGGCCTCGGTGGCCTCGACATGTGGCTGAACACGCTGTTGGGCTTTTCGCCGTTCGGCACGCTGAAGCACGGCAAGGCCGACTACGCCTCGCTTGACCCCGCCTCGGAGCACGAAAAGATTGTCTATCCGAAGCCCGATGGGGTGCTGACCTTCGACAAGCTGTCGTCGGTCTTCCTGTCCAACACCAACCATGAGGAAGACCAGCCCGTGCATCTGCAGGTCGCGGACATGGACCTGCAGAAGCGCTCGGAGCACGATGTGTTCGGCGGTCCCTCGGTGCGCTATTGCCCGGCCGGCGTCTATGAGTGGGTCGACGCGGACGGCAACGCCGCAGCCGACCCCTCGGCCAGGGATGTCACGTTCGTCATCAACGCGCAGAACTGCGTGCACTGCAAGACATGCGACATCAAGGATCCGAACCAGAACATCAACTGGGTGCCGCCACAGGTCGGGGAGGGGCCAGTCTACCCCAACATGTGATCATGGCTAGGGCTTCGACCGATTGATCCGCGCACTGCTATGTGCTGTCGTTGCGCATCAGGAGACCGTTCGATGCGGCTTTTTGCGGGCACACTGGTTGCTTTGCTTGGCGTCTTTGCCGGCTTTTGTGGCCAGGCGTCGGCCGAGATCAAGGTGACGGAGCAGGTCAGGCACTACAGGATTGCCGGCCCCAGCGGCACGGCGTTGCTGAAGGCGATGGACCGCCACGGCCCGAAGCACGGTTTTCTGACTCGTGCCATCGCCCAGACGGCTTACTCCGTCGCCTGGCAGATCGAATGGGCGCAAGACGGCAAGGCTTGCCGCGTCAAAGCCGTCAAGGGCGAACTTGCGGTGAGCTACATGTTTCCGCAGGTCGCCGGCAAATTATCGCCGCAGCTGCAACGTCGCTGGCGGATTTTTTTCGCCGGCGTCAAACGGCATGAGACGGCGCATGGCGACATCGCGCGCCGCATGGCGGGGGCGGCCGAGAAGTCGATGCGCCAAGTATCGATGCAGAACGATCCCGGCTGTCTCAAGGCGCGCCGCGAGACAAAGCGTAGGCTGGCCGCCGTCAATGCCGCCTATGAAGCCA
>JBKJRE010000090.1:0-3509 GCA_046594775.1 Rhizobiaceae bacterium
AAGATAATCCTTCCACTTCGCCAGCTCGGCGAACGGGGCCACCCAATCTGCATCGGTCAGCTTCTGCTCGCCCTTGATCAGCGCCAGTCGGCCTTCCTCGCCCTTCCAGTAGTTGGGACCGATGTTCTGGTAGCCCATGGTCGCGGCTTCCCACAGATCCTTGGTGCCCATGGCCATCGGGATGTAGGTGCCGTCCGCCTTGATCTTGTCCAGCGCTGCGAAGAACTCTGCCTCGGTGGCCGGCACTTCGATGCCGAGCTTGGCGAAGGCGTCCTTGTTGTAGATGAAGCCGTGAATGACCGAGGCCATCGGCACGCAGAAATCGTGGACGCCGTCATCCGTCGTCCAGGCCGACTTGGCCACATCGGAGAAATTCTCCATGCCGGGCAGATCGGCGAGGTCGGCGAGATGGCCCTTGTTGTAGAGCTCCAGCGAAGCATCGAAGGGGCGGCAGGTGATCAGGTCGCCCGCCGAACCGGCGTCGAGCTTGGCATTGAGGGCGGCGTTGTATTCGGTCGGCGCGGACGGCGCGAAGACGACCTTGATGCCGGGGTTCTTGGCTTCGAAGGCCGGGATCAGCTTTTCCTGCCAGATCGGCAGGTCGTCGTTGCGCCAGCTTTCGATGGTGATGGTGGTGTCCTCGGCCATCGCGACCCCGGTTGTGCCGAGGATGCTCGATGCCAGAAGCAGTGCGGTAAGCGTCTTGCGTGTCATGTCAGTCTCCCTGTTGACCTTTATCAGGTTCGCTTGTTGACGAGAGTGGGGGCTTGCCCCCGGCTCCCCCCGATCTTTTCCAGGGCCGGGCGCAGTTTGCCGCCTGTCCCTTCGAGAAGTTGCTGCGCGGCCTGACGATCGGCCGCGCCGGCGGCGACCAGTATGGCCGGCTTGACCGATCCGCCGGTCTTTTCGAGCGCTGCCTCCGCTTCCGCCTCGCCGCAGCCGGCAACAGCCGCGACGATGCGCGCGGCGCGGCGCTTCAGCTTCAGATTGTCGGCGAGAAGGTTGACCATGTGGCCGTCATGGACATGGCCGAGATGGATGGCGGCGAGCGTCGACAGCATGTTCAGCGCGATCTTCTGGGCCGTGCCGGCGCCCATGCGGGTCGAGCCGGCGATGATCTCGGGCGGCGTGGCGAGCAGGATCGGCGCCTCGGCCTTTTCGAGCAGCGGCGAACCGGCATTGTTGGCGATGGCGATGGTGCGCACGCCACGCCGCGCGGCCTCTTCGAGCGCGCCGATGGCATAGGGCGTCGTGCCGCTGGCCGAAATGGCGATCAGGCAGTCGCCCGACTTGAGGCCCGCCTCGGCCACCTCTTTCGCCGCCTGTCCGGCGTCGTCCTCGGGTCCGCCTGGCAGGTCGTGAAAGGCGGCTGCGCCGCCGGCCAGCAAAATGACGATGCGGTCGCGGGCGATGCCATAGGTGCCGGGAAGCTCAAGCCCGTCAGCCAGCGCCATCAGGCCGGAACTGCCGGCCGCGGCGTAGGCGATCCTGCCTCCGCTGCCGAGGCATTGCGCGGCAATGGCAGCAGCATGGGCGATCTGGCCGATAGCGGGTTTGACGGTCCGGGCGGCGTCGATCTGCGCGTCGGCGAAAAAGCCGAGAATGGCGGCGGGCGGCTGCAGATCCAGCCCTTGCGCGTGTTCATGCAATGCTTCGGTACGCAATTGCGCCATTCGGCTTCTCCTCCACGCTGACAATACCAACAAAATACCACTTGTCCAGCGACGTTAACGACTTTCATGCGGCACCATCCCGTCCGAAGTTCATAAACGCCAAATAATTCAATAAAATGCGGCTTAACGTTCCAGTAATGGAAATTAAGGCTTGGCTATTGGTATTTTATTGGTATTATCCTTTCTGGAGGACTCATCATGCGTTTTGTGCTTGGCTTCGACGGTGGCGGAACCGGTTGCAGGGCAGCGCTTGCGACGGCTTCCGGCGACCTTGTCGGGCATGGCAAAAGCGGCCCTGCCAATATCCGAACCGATCTCTCCGGCGCGCGCGGCAACATCGTGGAGGCGGCGCGCCGCGCCTTCGCCGATGCCGGCGCCGACCCGGATCGGATGTCCGAAACTCCCGCGGTGCTGGGGCTCGCCGGCTCCAATGTCGGCACCTATGCGCGGCAACTCGAGGCCATATTGCCGTTTCGTCAGGCGCGAGTCGAGACCGACGCGCTGATCGCACTGGAAGGCGCGGTGGGTTCGGGCGACGGCGCGATCGCCGTGCTGGGGACCGGCACAGCCTACATGGCGCGCCGCAAGGGCGTGACGCGTTCGGTCGGCGGCTGGGGCTTCCAGGTCGGCGACCAGGGCAGCGGCGCGCGCATCGGCCGCGACCTGCTCGAAAGCACGCTGCTGGCGCATGACGGCGTGCGCGCCGCCTCACCGCTGACGCGGCAGACGATGAACGCGTTCCGCGACGACCCGCAGAGGCTTGTGGAATTTACCACCACCGCCAGCCCGGGCGACTTCGGCGGTTTCGCACCCAAGGTCTTCGAACATGCCGGAAAGGCGGACGCGGTGGCGCAGGCGATCATCGACAAGGCGGTCGCCGACGTCGAGGTCTCGCTCGCAGCGCTGGATCTCGACGGCGCGGCGCCGCTTTGCCTGCTTGGCGGATTGGCGCCGATCTATGCGCCGCGCCTTTCGCCAGCGTACCGGCAGATGCTGAAGCCGCCCTTGCAGGACGCTCTCGGCGGCGCGGTCGCAATGGCTCTCCGTCTGTTTGGCGAAGCGGCCGCCGATGAGTGACGTCACCGACCAGATCTTCCGGAAGGTCCGCGACGCCCCGCAAAAAGGGGCGCCGCTCTACCTGCAGCTGAAGAAGAGCATCGAGGACGCCGTCAATGCCGGCCTCATCGGGCCCGGCGACGCGCTGCCCTCGGAACGCGATATCGCCATCAGGGCCGACGTGTCGCGGGTGACGGTGCGCAAGGCGGTGCAGAACCTTGTCCGGGGCGGCATGCTGGTGCAGCGGCACGGCTCCGGCACCTTCGTGGCGCCGCGCGTCAGCCGGGTCGAACAGTCCCTGTCGCGGCTCACCTCCTTCACCGAGGATATGGCGCGGCGCGGCATGAACGTGCAGTCGACGTGGCTCGACCGCGGTCTCTATTCGCCCTCGCCCGACGAGATGATGGCGCTCGGGCTTTCGGCCGACGAGACGGTGGCGCGCGTCGGCCGCATCCGCATGGCCAACGGCACGCCGCTGGCGATCGAACGCGCCTCACTGTCGGCCGGCGTGCTGCCTGACCCGCAACGTGTCGGCGCATCGCTCTATGCGACGCTGGAACAATCCGGACAGCGCCCGACCCGCGCCGTGCAGCGGATCTCGGCGGCCATTCTGGGCGAAGCCGACGCGCGGCTGCTCGACGTGCCGGCCGGGTCGGCCAGCCTCAACATCGAACGCATCTCCTACCTGCCCAGCGGCAAGGTGGTGGAGTTCACCCGATCCGTCTATCGTGCGGACGCCTACGACTTCGTCGTCGAGCTTCGCCTTGCCGGGGCGCTCGA
>JBKJRE010000223.1:0-4460 GCA_046594775.1 Rhizobiaceae bacterium
TACATCAGGGAGGACCACTTTTCAGGGGGCAGACCACTCGATCCCGGCGGCAAGCCCAACCGCGTGCGCTTTTACGACACCATGACGCTTGGCGCCGACGGCAATGTGCTCAACACGGCGCTGGTCACCAAGTTCGGCCTGCCGGTCGCCAAGACCCGCGTTGAATTCCGCCGCTAAGCAATCGCGCCGGCCGGCAACGGCCGGGCGACACCACCCCATCCCGACCAGAAAGCCAAAGAGGTTGTCATGAGACTGTCGACGTCAAAAGCCCCAGCCATCGGGCTCGTTTTGTGCATGGCCGGCGGTGCGGCCAGCGCCGAACAGCTTGCCGGCCCGGAGATCGAGCGGATGATTGCAGGCCAGCAGGTGATGCTGAGCACGCCGTTCGGAATCGGCCTGCCGCTGCGCTACCGCCAAAATGGCTCGGTGATCCGCGATGTCTCCGGCATTTCGGCGGCGGCGATGTTTGCGCCGCGCGAGGAAGGCCGCTGGTGGGTCGAGAAGGACCGGCTCTGCCAGAAATGGCCGACATGGTACAAGGGGCGGCAGTTCTGCTTCACCATCACGTCGCTCGGCAACGGCAAGATTGCCTGGCTGCGCGACGACGGCACTTCGGGAACGGCGCGCGTCGGCAAATAGCCGGCTCCGCAGTACGGCGGCAGGCGCGGGCGCTCGGCCCAAGTGACAATGTCGGCCTTCCACCATCGGTCCGGCCACGCTATGGGTGGCATCGAATGACCCGCCTCCTTCCGCTGATTCTCGCCATGCTTGTGCTCACCGCCTGCGCCACGCCGCGCCCGCCGGCGCCGCCGGTGGCCTCCGCCGAGGGGGCCGAGCCGGCCGACCCGGCCATCCGGCCTCTGTCGACCGAAATGGAAGAGCTGGCGAAGTAGCCGCGTCGCCCCGTAAGGGGGCGCTGTGCGGCGGCGGCATGCGCGGCTTGGTCTCCCTCCCCTTTGAGGGGAAGGGTTAGGGGGCGGGGGCGCCTTGAGCGTCAGCGCCCTGCGATCACCCCCACGCGCCTGCGGCGCGACCTCCCCCCTCAAGGGTCAGGTGGGCGCGTTGCATCCCTCCCCGTAAGGGTCGAGAAAAACGCCGCCGCGCTCAGTCGCCCGAATTGCCCTGCGGATAGGAGATGATCGACAGATAGCGGATCGGCCGCCTGGTCAGTTCCTCCGGCCCGTGCGGCGCGTCGGCGTCGAAGAACAGGCTGTCGCCGGGCTGCATGCGAAACAGGTTCGAGCCGTGCCGGTACACCACCTCGCCCTCCAGCATGTAGAGAAACTCCATGCCCTCGTGCTGGAAGGTCGGGAACACGTCGGAATCCGTCGACAGGGTGATCAGGTAGGGCTCCACCACCACGCCGCTGGTGTTGGAGCCGACATGGCCGAGCAGATTGTACTGGTGGCCGGCGCGGGTGCCGCGCCGCTCGATCTCCAGCCCCTCGCCAGCCTTGACGAAGACGGCGCTGCGCTCCTCCTCGAAGCGGCGGAAGAACGCCGTCACCGGCACGCCGAGCGCGTGGGAAAGCGCCTGCAGCGTGGTCAGCGAGGGAGAGGTGATGCCGTTCTCGATCTTCGACAGCATGCCGAGCGACAGGCTGGTGGCGGCGGCAAGGTCGGCCACGGTGATGCCGAGCTTCTTGCGGAAGGCGCGCACCTCGCGCCCGATCGCCACTTCCAGCACCTTCTCGCGCGTGTCGCGCACCGCGTGCGGGTTCTGGGTCAGCGGCGGGCGGATGGCGTGGATGTCGGCGATAGCCGCCTTCAGCGACTTCAGGGGCACCGCAGCCGCGGGCGGCTTCCCGTCATTTGACTTGCGTCCCGCCATTGCCGGCCCTTCTTTCCCCTTCGCGCCGGAAATATTTCACTTCCGGTGAATTTATCGAGCGCCAGATACACTGGCAGGAATAGATGCTCAAGCCTTGCGCGCGATGTCGCGTCTTGCGATCGCGCATTGACAGACATACAGGACAAATTATTGTCCTCACAGTGAAATTTCTTTCGTATCGGACAAGCTTTGGGAGCGTGGGAATGCAGAAAAGAGTCGCCGTCATCGGAGCCGGACCGTCAGGCCTTGCACAGTTGAGGGCCTTTGCGTCCGCGGCGGCCAAGGGCGCGGAGATACCGGAAGTCGTCTGCTTCGAAAAGCAGGCCGACTGGGGCGGGTTGTGGAACTACACCTGGCGCACCGGGCTCGACGAGCATGGCGATCCGGTACACGGCTCGATGTACCGCTATCTGTGGTCGAACGGCCCCAAGGAATGCCTCGAATTCGCCGACTACACTTTCGAGGAGCATTTCGGTCGGCCGATCGCCTCCTACCCGCCACGCGCCGTCTTGTGGGACTACATCAAGGGCCGGGTGGAAAAGTCCGGCGTGCGCAAATGGGTGCGCTTCAACACGCCGGTGCGCATGGTCACCTGGTCGGACGAGACCCAAAAGTTCACCGTCACCGTGCATGACCGCGACAAGGACCTCACCTATTCCGAGGAATTCGATTTCGTGGTCGTCGCCTCGGGCCATTTCTCGACGCCGAACGTGCCCTATTTCCCGGGCTTCGAGACGTTCCAGGGCCGCGTGCTGCACAGCCACGACTTCCGCGACGCCACCGAGTTCACCGGCAAGGACGTGATGGTGGTGGGCCGCTCCTACTCGGCCGAGGACATCGGTTCGCAATGCCACAAATACGGCGCCAGGACGATCACCGTGACCTATCGCTCGGCGCCCATGGGTTTCACCTTTCCCGACAACTGGACGCAGCGGCCGCTGCTGCAGAAGGTGGTCGGCAAGACGGCGCATTTCGCCGACGGCTCGACCAAGGACGTCGACGCCATCATCCTGTGCACCGGCTATCTGCACCACTTCCCGTTTCTCGACGAGGGTCTGAGGCTCAAGACCGGCAACCGCATGTGGCCGCTCGACCTCTATGAGGGCGTGGTCTGGGAAAAGAATCCGGCGCTGTTCTACATCGGCATGCAGGACCAGTTCTACACCTTCAACATGTTCGACGCGCAGGCCTGGTTCGCGCGCGACGTCATGCTCGGGCGCATCAAGCTGCCGTCGCTGGAAGAGATGCAGGCGCACAGCGCGAAATGGCGCGAGCGCGAGGAAACGCTGGCCGATGCCGAGCAGATGATCTGGTTCCAGGGCGACTACACCCAGGAACTGATCGACCAGACGGACTATCCGAGCTTCGACATCGAGGCCACCAACAAGACCTTCATGGAGTGGGAGCACCACAAGATGGAAGACATCATGGGCTTCCGCAACAATGCCTACCGCTCGCTGATGACCGGGACGATGGCGCCCAAGCACCACACCCCCTGGCTCGAGGCAATGGACGATTCCAAGGAGTCCTATCTAGCCGAAAAATAGGCGTCTTTGCGCCAAACTGCTTGCCTGCGCATAGATGTCTGACTAAAGTCAGATAATGGACCGACAGCAGATCGACAGCGTCAGGCGCTTCAACCGCATCGTCACCCAGCGCATCGGCGTGCTGGAAGACGGCTACCTAAACCGTGGCCGGCCGCTCGGCGAAGCGCGGCTGCTCTTCGAGGTCGGACCGGACGGCGGCGACGTTCAGGAGTTGCGCGCCCGCCTGCGTCTCGATTCCGGCTATGCCAGCCGCCTGCTGCGCTCGCTGGAGGCGCAAGGGCTTGTCGTGCTCGGTCGCGACAAGGATGACGGCCGCCGCCGCCGGGGGACGCTGACCGAGGCGGGCCTCGCCGAATATGCGGTCTATGACACGCTGTCCGACGATCTGGCCGGTTCCCTGCTTGAGCCGCTCGGCGAGGCGCAACGTGCCCGGCTGGTCAAGGCGATGGCCGAGATCGAGCGGCTGCTCGCAGCCGGCAGCATCGAGCTTTCGATCGAGCCTTCTGACGGTGCGGATGCACGCTGGTGCCTCCAGCAATATTTTGCCGAGCTGGCCGAGCGCTTCGAGGAAGGGTTCGACACCGCGCTCGGCGTCTCGCCGTCCGAGGCTTCGGTGCAGCCGCCCGACGGCGCCTTCATCATCGCCCGGCTCGACGGCGCGCCTGTCGGCTGTGGCATGCTGAAACGCGATGGCAAGAAGACGGGTGAGATCAAGCGCATGTGGGTGAGCCCCTCCGTGCGCGGCGCCGGCCTCGCCCGCCGGCTGCTTGCGCGGCTGGAACAGACTGCACGCGAGTTCGGCTGGACACATGTTCGGCTGGACACAAACCGGGCGCTTGCCGAGGCGCAGGGGATGTACCGCAAGGCGGGCTACTTCGCGATCGCCCGTTACAACGACAATCCCTATGCTGACTTCTGGTTCGAGAAGAAACTTTGACGCCCGCCGGCCCCGCCGCTTGTGGCCTAATACCAACGGCCTTCACAAATGACCCTCATGCGCCCAGGTCCGCATTCCGATTGAATTGATCGTCTGTGGCTGGGTTAGGATTTTTTGCCAGGCGTCGCATGCTGCGTCGATGATGT